>JAJDNW010000062.1 GCA_022340465.1 Deltaproteobacteria bacterium
CTTGCGTTAAACCATTTTACAATTCCATTAGCCATAGTGACACACTCCTCATAAAAATTATTCATGGTTCCAAACTTCGGGCTGCCCCTCTGGCAAATGGATCTTTCCTTCAGTACGAAACCGGTCCTTGATTCTAACCGGACCCTTGATGATTGTGTTTCAATTATGCTTAATATTTTGCTTTTTTCAAGCTAAATTTACGCATTGTATAATTTTTAATTTTTCCTGAATTTCGGATATCTCCAAGATAGGGTCTCCCGTGTTACCGTGGGAATGATAAGACGCCATCGGCGATATTGCCAGATATTTCAGAATGTCAGTTAATCTCCATCTATCTGCACTGCATGGTTATCCAAATTGCGGCGATATGGCGAAGCCCCAGTTCATTTCAATAGCTAACCAGTGTGGTAGAAGCATAATTGATTTAGTATAATCTAACCCTGTAATTTTGATACGGTCTCCTATCTTTGCCGAAAATGGATTTGTCACTTCTAAAACCGTCGCGAGTGCCGTTGGGTCGTCTTCAACAGATCCCGGGTCGGAGGCATGACGGCACGCTGAAGGATCTGAGCAAACAAAATGTGTTCGGCAGGTAAGGGGCCTCATGGGATAAACGCTGCACTCGCCTTCTACAAGCAGTGGGCAGTAATGGTAGGCAGGAGAGGCAAGTTGCTCGACACTATGGGCAGCATCCCGCCGACCTCTCCTCATTTTATCCCACTCATGCCATTTTTGTGTTCTAATCCGGAGGTCCTCGATCTGACATAGTGAGAGTTCTTGCTTTATGAAATGCCCCAAGGCTTGGGCTTCTGCAATGTTTGTTAGAATGTGTTGTCCGCAGCAATAGAAACAGCCTCGCTTGCAGGTTGAAATTTTACCTTCTTCGATATACAGTCGATTGAGCTCACACCCAGCTGCTTCATCTACGGATGAATACACACTGCTTACGAAGTCTTTTTGGAAAAGAATGCCAAGATTTCCATAGCCCGCGGTACGATTTCTACCTGCTACCTCGCGCATGAGTTCTCTCCTCGTTTGATAAGAGTGTCGATATTTATTGCCAACTACGGCCGATAAATATCCGCAAGACATCGCGACCATCCCTGGCCACCTGTGGATACTTGACCCCATAACCACAATCATGTAAACTTGGTACCGTTCCATTCCCAGTCCGGCAAGCATCATCTTCAAACCATAACCCGAAGGTGATTCAAACATAAATTTAACAAAAATACGTCTTCCCATAGTTCGATAACTGTGCTTGCTACTCATTGAAGAGGATTCGAACCCATGAGTGCTATCTATGAAATTTGTGAAAAACAGGGTGTATTGGTTGTAAAGATAGAGGGCGATCCTGAAGTATCCGATATAACGCAAGCATTAGACCAGATTCGTGACGAATCTGGTTACCGTAATTTAGCCCGTCTTTGGGATTTTCGAAACGCCACCTTCAATTTTTCTGTCAGCGAACTTGAAGAAATTGCTGCCCATGCTGCATCAGCGGACCTCGAACGAACAAAAGTGGCCATGTTGGTGAGTCAGGATTTATCATTTGGAGTTTCACGCATGTACAGAGCGTACAGGCAAAATGAGTTCACCGATGTCAATGTTTTCAAAGATGAGTCCGAAGCAATAAAATGGTTGCTTGAATAGCTGCGTGGGGTCATAACGGTACGACACGTTTTCAAAGGGCAGCGTTGATAAAGGTGCTGCCCTTTCCTTTTTCCACATGTGATAGTCATGAACTTTTTTATATGTATTCTTATTGGGTATTGATGGAATTTGTTGATATTTGGCGCTTTAGGATTTGCCAGAGAAGCCATTATAGCAAGCACGGATTCAGGTCATAACCTTGTAGTGAACGTACATCAGATGGTCACCCATGCGGCGGACCGCTTCGAGGGTGAGGTCCATGTCGACTTTTTCCGCAAACAGGGGCACACCGGATCCGAACATGACCGGTGAGTAGGTGAGGATGATGTCGTCGATCAGACCCTGCCGGGCGAAAAGGGCGTTGATGGTGGCACCGCCGGACACGACGGCGTGCGCGTAGCCCTCGCCCTCCAGCGAACGCAGCAGGTCGCGGGGCGGGAGATCCGTGAAGATCACATTGTCCCACGGCGTTGTCCGGTCTTTTCTCCTGGTGAGGATAACCACTTTTCTCCCGAGCAGCGGCCGGTCCAGCGTGGCGAAGGTTTTAGATCCCATGATGACGACCCCGGCCCTCTGGGTGAAAGACTTGAACAGCCGCTTATCTTCCGGTGCCGTCCAGTCCGTCAGGTGGGCGTCGTCCCTGCCGATCAATCCGTCGGCGGTCAAGGCCATTAAAAGGGTAACTCTCATGTGCGGCTTCACCCCTTGTTATCCAGCAAATGTTTCAAGCGCTGAATCTCCTCTTTACAACGCACCAGTTCTTCGGTGGTCTCCCGCAGGCGGCTGGCTAAAATCTCTGCAAACCCCCTGAAAACAATGTACTTGATATCGGAGCGCTTTTCCCTGGGCAGCTTGTCGATGTTGGATATGTCGGTAGCCAGGCATATGGTCCTGTCGATGGCCTGCACGGAAGCCGACCGTATGGTGCCGCCGATGATGCCCATTTCGCCAAAGACATCACCGATGCGCCTCAGGGTGACCAGTACCTTGCCGTTCTTGATAATCTTGGCTTTGCCCGACACCAGATAGAAGATCCAGTTGTCATGGGAGCCTTCTTCCAGAATCAGTTCGCCGGGCTTGTACTCCAGCAGCTTTGCCATCTGCAGAAGCTCCTGGAAATCCGATTCGCTGAAGTGCTCGAGAATGGGAATCTGCCTCAATTTGTTGATGAGCTCCGAATTGTCCTTATAGAATTCTTCCCCGATCTTCATGATGCGTCCTCTGTCATGCGAATGAAGGGTTGAACCGATACACTGAGCGCGGACCGTCGCTTTCCGGGCGCAACCATTTTGTCATTGCCCTATTCCCGGCAATCAGCGACCTCCGGCAGAGCCTTAAGGTATGAGGGAGGCTCCTCGAAAGGGCATCGTCTGCCGTCGCGGCTGATTGGTTTTAAGACTGGTACCATAACAGCAAATCGGTTTTTTTTCAACTTAAACGGAGCCTTTTTTCCGATTGTCCGTGTAAACATCGGCCTTGCCATGAGATAAATTTATGGCTTGCAAGATTGCTATCCGTTTTATAATGCATACACAATCGCCGCCATCCTGAAACCGCCCGGCGGCGAATGTCATCCGATTGTCGCTTTTTCAGCAAACAACCGGACCAAAGGAGCAAAACGCATGCACTATGAAGGAATGATCATCAGGCCACCCAGCGAGGCCAACAGCATTTTGTTGCAGGTCACCGTGGGCTGCTCTCACAATAAATGCACTTTCTGCGGGACCTATACCGGGGAACGCTTCAAGATAAAAACGGACGACATCATCATGCAGGACATCGCTTTCGCCGCTGAATACTGCCGCCGCCAAAGGCGGGTCTTCCTGTGTGACGGGGATGCTCTGATCGTTCCCCAGAAAAGACTGCTCAAGATCCTGGCAGCCATCGAGGCGCAGCTGCCTTGGGTGACCAGGATCGGTGTTTATGCCAACACCAAAAGCATCGCCATGAAAACGCCCGAGGAGTTGGCGGAGCTCAAATCCCACGGGCTCGGCATCGCCTACATGGGATTGGAAAGCGGCGATGATGCCACCCTGAAAGCGGTTAGAAAGGGCGCCACGGCCGAAAAAATGATACAAATGGGAAAAAAGATCAGGGCGGCGGGGATCAAACTCTCCATAACGGTGCTGCTCGGTCTGGCGGGCCGCAAGCGCTCGGAGGTTCACGCCCGGGAAACGGGCAGGGTGCTTTCGGCCATCGATCCGGAATATGTCGGCGCTTTGAGCCTGATGCTGGTTCCGGGCACTCCCCTGCATGACGATCACCAGGCCGGAAGGTTCGAACTTCTCGAGGCCGACGAAATGCTCAGGGAGCTGCGGCATATGATCGCCAGCACCCACCTTTCCAGGGGGCTTTTTCATGCCAACCACGCGTCCAACTACCTCCCCATCAGGGCCAGAATGCCCCGGGACAGGGAAAAGACGCTGGCACTCATCGACCGTGCCCTGGCCGGAGGCGTGTCCCTCAAGCCGGAGTGGATGAGAGCGCTATGATGCACTTCACCAGGGAAAACCATTTTAAGCATGACAACATCATGATTATCACCAACTGAAAATGTATTATAAGGAGACCGGCTCATGACCAAACAGACGGCGGACTTTGCAGGTAGTATGGACGAACTTTGCATCAACACCATCCGAACGCTTTCCATGGACGGCGTTCAGAAAGCCAACTCCGGGCATCCGGGGGCACCCATGGGTCTGGCAGCGGCGGGCTATGCGTTGTGGACGCGCGCCCTCAAGCACAACCCTGCGAATCCTGACTGGTTCAACCGCGACCGCTTCGTGCTTTCGGGAGGTCATGCCTCCATGCTGCTTTACAGCCTGCTGCACCTCACCGGGTATGACCTGTCCATGGATGACATCAAAAATTTCCGCCAGTGGGGCAGCAAAACGCCGGGGCACCCCGAATTCGGCCACACCCCGGGAGTGGAAACCACGACGGGACCGTTGGGACAGGGGTTTGCCAATGCGGTGGGCATGGCCATGGCGGAAAGGCACCTGGCCGCCGTTTACAACAGACCCGGTTATGAAATCATCGACCACTACACGTATGTCATGTGCGGTGATGGTGATATGATGGAAGGACTGACCGCGGAGGCCGCGTCCCTGGCCGGCCACCTGGGCCTGTCCCGCCTGATCTGCCTGTACGACAGCAACAACATATCCATCGAGGGGCCCACGGACATCGCCTTTACCGAAAACGTGGAAAAGCGTTTTCTGGCCTACAACTGGCACGTGCTCACGGTCGCCGACGGCAGTGACCCCGATGCCGTGGAGGCCGCCATCAGAGCCGCTCGGGGCGAAAAGGAAAAGCCCACGCTGATCCTTCTGCGCACGCACATCGCCCATGGCAGCCCCAACAAGCAGGACACCGCCGACGCCCACGGTGCTCCCCTGGGTGAGGAGGAGATCCGGCTCACCAAGGAAAACCTGGGGTGGCCGGACAAAACATTTTATGTCCCCGAAGCGGCTCTGACCCACATGCGGCAATGCGTCGCCGCCGGCGAAACGGCCGAATCGGCCTGGCAGGCGCAGCTAGCGGCCTATGAAAAGAACCACCCCGAGGACGCCGCCCGGCTTCATCGCGCCCTGCGGCGCGAGCTTCCCGAAGGATGGGATGAGGGTCTGGATGGTCTTTACGATCTTGAAGGCCCCATCGCCACCCGGGCGGCTTCCGGCAAGGCGCTCAATGCCGTTACCGGCAAGGTTGCCGAACTGATCGGCGGATCCGCGGATCTGGCACCATCCAACAAAACCTATATCGATGCCTCCCATGAGTTCCAGAAAAACAGCTACGACGGCCGCAACATCCGTTTCGGCGTGCGCGAACACGCCATGGGATCGATCGTGTCGGGCATGGCGCTCCACAAAGGCCTCCGGCCCTACGGCGGAACTTTTTTCGTTTTCACGGATTATATGCGCCCCGCCATTCGGCTGGCCTGCCTGATGAAACTGCCGGTCATTTATGTCTTGACGCACGACAGCATTGCCGTGGGCGAAGACGGTCCGACCCATCAACCCGTCGAACACCTGACAGCTTTGAGAGCGATCCCCGGCATTACCGTCATCCGGCCGGCGGATCTTACGGAAACGGTCGAAGCCTGGCGGCTGGCCCTGCAGATGGACACACCCGTCGCCCTGGTGTTGAGCCGCCAGAAGCTGCCTGTTTTACACCGGGGGCACCACGGCCGGGCCGCGGATCTAGACAAGGGCGCCTATGTGCTTGCAGACGCTGACGGGCAGCCCGACATCGTTATGATCGCAACGGGATCGGAGGTCCACGCCACCCTTGAGGCGGCGAACCTGCTCGAGGCTCAGGGGGTTTCCGCCAGGGTCGTCAGCATGCCCAGCTGGGAGCTGTTCGAGGCCGCCCCCCGGGAATACAGGGACCTGGTGCTGCCGCCGGATGTCAACGCACGCCTCGCCGTGGAGGCCGGGTTGAGCATGGGTTGGGAACGCTATGTCGGACCGGAGGGCGGCTTCGTGGCCATGAAGGGCTACGGTGCCTCCGCCCCCGGGGGAACCAATATGGAAAAATTCGGTTTCACCGCTAACAATATCGCTAAAGCCGCCTTACAGGTACTCAAACATGATTGACTATCAAATCCTCATAACCACCTTCAGCATGGTTTTTTTGGCTGAACTGGGAGACAAAACACAGCTCGCGACCTTCTGCCTCGCCGCCGACTGCGACCCCAAACTCTCCGTGTTCCTCGGCGCCTCCATCGCCCTCGTATTGAGCTCGCTGGTGGCCGTGGTGTTCGGATCGCTGTTGAGCAGGTATCTGCCGGAACACTACATCAAGGCCGCCGCAGGCGTTTTCTTTGTGGCCGTCGGCATCTGGATGCTGTTTGGCGTGGTCAAATCCAGCATGAGTTAACCCCGGGGTTGCAACATTGGGGCAACCCCGGACTCAGATCAGGCAAGAATTTGCTTCGGTCCAAATTGACGAGGTCTGAATGAAAGCGTTTTTCAAAGTAACCGATCTGGACGCAGCGCTCGATCTGCGCTTCGATTTCAAGCGGGTGGAGATGGAGGAGATTCCGATCCACGCCTCGACGGGAAGGGTTCTGGCCGAAGAGATCGTCTCGGATGTCGACCTGCCCGACTTTCCGCGCGCCATCATGGACGGTTTTGCTGTGCGCGCCGCCTCCACCTTCGGCGCTTCGGACGGAGCGCCGGCCTTTATCACCGTTCCCCGCACGGTCGCCATGGGCGAAACGCCCTCGTTTTCCATCGGGCCGGGAGAGGCCGCCAAAATATCCACCGGGGGCATGCTCCCGGAAGGCGCCGACAGCGTCGTCATGGTGGAACACACCGAGGCTGTCGACGACGAAACCATCGAGGTGTTCAAAAGCGTCGCCCCCGGGCAGAACATGGTCGCCGTCGGCGAAGATATCCGGAAAAACAGCACCGTGCTGACCGCCGGCCAACGGCTGCGCCCCCAGGAAGCGGGACTGCTGGCGGCGCTGGGAAAGCCGTCGGTACGGGTGTTTAAAAAGCCCGTCATCGGCATCCTCTCCACCGGCGATGAAATCATACCCGTCGACGAGGTGCCCTCCACCGGAAAAATCCGTGATATCAATTCCTACACACTGGCGGGCCAGGTGGTTCAAGCCGGAGGGATTCCGCTGCAACTCGGCATTGTCGGGGATGACTACGGCGCCCTGCTGGATTTGTGCGCCCGGGGCCTGGAGCAATCAGACATGCTGCTGGTGTCGGGCGGCAGTTCGGTCGGCGTGCGCGACTACACCGTGGAAGCGCTCTCCGCCCTTCCAGATGCAAATCTCCTTCTGCACGGCATCTCCATCAGCCCCGGGAAACCGACCATCCTTGCCAGGGTTGGAGAAAAGGCCTTCTGGGGACTGCCCGGCCACGTGGTGTCCGCCATGGTGGTACTGCATGCCGTGGTGCAACCTTTTATCGATCACGTGGGAGGCCTGGATTCACAACACCGGCGCCAGCTTGCCTGCCTGGCCACATTGACCCGCAGCGTCCCTTCATCCCAGGGGCGCGTGGACTACATCCGGGTGAAGCTGGTTGAACGCGAAAACGGTTTCCTGGCCGAACCGATTTTAGGCAAATCAGGGCTGATCAACACCATGCTGAAGGCCGACGGCCTGGTCAAAATCGACAAACATACGGAGGGGCTGGACGAGGGAATGCTGGCCAAGGTGTTGCTCTTTGCATCCTGAAGGAGCAACGCCGCGGCCGATCGAAAAAAGGGCAATCACCGAGGACCATCCGACATCCAAAGACAAATTGAAGGAAGCATACCGGTCTGGGTCTGCCCTTTTTGCCGGTTCTCAGGAGCTGTCATGAAAAAAAAACGAAACGTCTACCTGAAAATGAAAACCCTTGCGCAAGCCCGTGAAATCATCCTCTCGGCATTTCCTAACCGCCAACCCCTGTCCACTGAGCGTATACCTGTCGAAAATTCCGTGGGCAGAATTCTGTCAGAGGCAGTCACCGCCAAACTCTCCGCTCCTCACTTTCATGCCGCGGCCATGGACGGCATTGCCGTTGCCGCCGCATCAACGTTCGGCGCCAATCCAGCCCAGCCCATCGTACTCGAAGTGGGAGAAAACGCCTTCCACGTCAACACGGGACATGTGTTGCCGGAAAAAACCGATGCCGTGATCATGATCGAACAACTCAACATTCTGGATGAAAAACAGATCCAGATCGAGGCACCGGCGTTTCCCTGGCAGTATGTCCGAAAAATCGGTGAGGATATCGTTGCCACCGAACTGTTGTTCCCGCAAAATCACATGATAACATCTTACTGCCTGGGTGCGCTGATAACCGGCGGCATCTTCCAGGTGCCGGTTAAACGCAAGCCGCGCATTCTGATCATCCCCACAGGATCAGAACTCGTCGACTGGCGCAGATCGACGGAGGCATTGAAACCGGGGCAGGTGCTGGAAAGCAACTCTTATGTGCTCGGAAGCCTGGCCGTTGCGGCCGGAGCGGACTTTAGCCGCAGCGAGCAGCTTATGGACGATCCCGTCAAAATCCGGAACACCGTGCAGGCGGCGGTCCAGGGTGATTTCGACATGGTGCTCACCGTCGGCGGTTCTTCCGCCGGTTCCGAGGACTATGCCAAGGACGTCATTATCGATCTGGGAGACGTATTGATTCACGGCGTGACCATCATGCCCGGCAAACCCGTCATCGTCGGCAGAATCCAGGACAAACCGGTCTTCGGCATCCCCGGATACCCGGTTTCGGCCATCATTGCCTTCGAGCAGTTCGTCAAACCCCTGATCGACCTGATGAACGGTCAACCGGAGCAGCCCAGACCCAGCCTGTATGTGGAGCCCACCCGCAAGGTGGCATCCAAACT
Source organism: Deltaproteobacteria bacterium (assembly GCA_022340465.1). Taxonomy (NCBI): domain Bacteria; kingdom Pseudomonadati; phylum Myxococcota; class Myxococcia; species Deltaproteobacteria bacterium. Next base: position 9,001 of record JAJDNW010000062.1, read on the forward strand.
CGGCCTGGAAGAGTTCGTGAGGGTCAAGCTGGGAACCGTAGGCGACCGCGTGGTCGCGACAGCGCTGCCCCGCGGAGCAGGATGCATCACCAGCATTACCGAGGCAGACGGCATCGTCCGCATTCCCGAATTTGTGGAGGGCCTGCAGGAAAACCAGGCTGTCAAAGCGGAACTTCTCAAACCGGTCGCCTCCATCGACAAAACCATCGTTGCCGTCGGCAGCCACGACAACACCCTGGATCTCATCGCCGATGAACTGAAAGCAGGCAGCACCGGCTACAGCCTCTCTTCCAGCCACGTGGGCAGTATGGGCGGTTTGATGGCCGTTAAAAGGGGCGCCTGCCATGTTGCCGGAACCCACCTGCTGGACACGGAAGACGGATCCTACAACACGTCATACCTGCTGAAATACCTGCCGGGTCTGGACGTCAGGCTGGTCAACCTTGTCCTGAGGGATCAGGGCCTGATCGTCTCCAAGGGAAACCCCAAAGGCATCCGGGGTATCGAAGACCTGGCCAGGGAGGATGTGTCCTTCATCAACCGTCAGGGCGGTAGCGGTACACGGGTCCTGCTGGATTACCGGCTCAAGCAGCTCGAGATGGATCCCGCACGGATAAACGGTTACGCAACCGAGGAGTACACCCATATGTCGGTGGCTGTGGCCGTGTTGAGCGGCACGGTGGACGTCGGCCTGGGTATATACGCGGCCGCCAGGGCCCTCGATCTCGATTTCATCCCTGTGGTCACCGAACAGTATGATCTGGTCATTCCCGGGGCGTATTACCAATCCGATAGAATCCAGGTGCTCATGAACATCATCAACTCGGACGCCTTTAAAAAGAGGGTGTTGGCCCTCGGCGGCTACAGCACGGAAAAAACCGGCGAGGTCATCGTCTAACTCCCTTCATAATCCACCGGCTCAGCCAGTGCGTATTGAAAAGGTGGCATCATGTCTTTTGATCAGAAATATAAAAAACAAAGAAAAAATTCTGAGAATAAATCAGCGGCGACGGCCGAGCAGGCCCCTTCGAGGGGCCTGCCTCATACCTTAAGGCTCTGCCGGAGGTCGCTGATCGGCCGATGGAACAGGGGTCGAGATTGAAATACGACATCATCGACCACACGGCGGATTTCGGCATTCGCGTTTTCGCCGAAAGCGAAATGCAGCTGTTCAGGGATGCGGCCCTGGCCATGTTCGAACTGCTGGTCGCAGTGGACCATCCGGGAAAAGGCCTTGAAGCCGTCGTGTCCGCTGAAGGCAACGACCGGCAGGAGTTGATGGTCAACTGGTTGAGGGAGCTTCTGTACCTGTGGAACGGAAAGGAAAAAATCGTGCAATCGGTTCGAGTGAAAGCCTTGAGCGCCCGAACGATTGACGCCCGGGTGACCCTGGAGCCATACGATGCGGATCGGCACCGGGTGCTGGGTGAAATCAAGGCGGTCACTTACCACGGGATCGATGTCAGCCCCGCACACGGCCTTTGGGAAGCCCGCATCATTTTCGATATATGAAACCGGAAACCAATCACCTCCCCCGCCTGGGACTGCAGGCATCTCCCTGGATACTGCTGGGCGGCGCACTCATTCTCCTGCTGGTTGTGGCCGCCATGGCCCTGCAGGACATCAACCGGGAAAAGGAGAACATGTCCCGCATCCTCATCGAAAAGGGTGCGGCGTGGATCAAGGCCATCGAGGCGGGAACCCGGCTCGGCATGCGACGCATGATGCGCGGGGAGGACCAATTTCAGAATCTCCTGGAAGAAACCGCCGGTCAATCCGATGTACGCTACGTAGCCGTTACCGACGAAAAGGGCTTCATCCTGGCCCATAACGACATCACCCGCAAAGGAAAACCGCATATCGACCACCGTTCCCTGCCAACGGGGAAAGCCCTCACGCGGGAACACTGGCGGCTTGTGGAAGAAAACGGTCAAAAGGTTTTCGAAGTGTATAGGGAATTCCGGCCCCTGTCCCGCCAGGAGATGATACATCGCCTGCGCCGCTTTCAGGAACTTGGCGGAAGGGACGCCATGGGCGGACACAGGCACCAGCAAGAGATCTGGCTTCCACCCCAGCGACCCGACCACGGTAAACGCTTCATCTTCGTCGGGCTCGACATTTCACCCTTTGAACAGGCCCGCAAAGAGGATCTTAAACGGTCGCTGATCATCTCGTCCGTGCTGCTTTTACTGGGATTCGGGGGTTATATATCGATCTTCTGGGTGCAGAACTACCGTGCGGCCCGACGCTCGCTGCAGGAATCCGACACCTTCACCGACGAGGTGGTGGCCAATCTGCCGGTGGGATTGATGGCCACGGACCGAAACGGTAACATCGCCTTTTTCAACGCCGTTGCCGAACGCATTACCGGCCTGCCACACGACCAGGCCTACGGCAGGGCTTTGGAAGACGTGTTGCCGCCGGACTGGCATGTCTTCAAGCAGGCCATCGAGAGTGGCCGGACCGTTATCGAACAGGAGAAAGAGTGCGCCTTCGGCAACCGGAAAGCGGTTCCCGTAAGTGTGAGCGCTGCGCGCATTACCGGAGAAGAGGGACAATTCCTCGGCAACGTCGTCATTTTGAGAGACATCGCCGACGTCCGGCGCCTGCAGGAGGAGATCAGGCGCACTGAAAAACTGGCCGCCCTCGGCGGTCTGGCCGCCGGTGTGGCCCATGAAATCAGGAACCCCTTGAGCTCCATCAAGGGAATCGCCACCTATTTCAGAGACCGCCTCGACACCGCCCCCGCCGACAAAGAAACCGCGGAAGTCATGATTCAGGAAGTGGACCGGCTGAACCGGGTCATCAGCGAACTCTTGGAGTTCGCCCGGCCCCCACAATTGAAAACCCGGATGACGCCCCTCGGCGACCTGGTCCGGCACACGCTGCGCCTGGTGCAGCAGGACGCCCAGTCCAGCGACATCGACCTGCAGGTGACGGTCACGCCTAAAGACCTCTCCCTTGAAATGGATCCGGACCGCTTTTCCCAATGTCTCCTGAACCTTTACCTGAATGCCATCCAGGCCATGGAAAATGACGGGACCCTTTCCATCGACTGCGCCCTCAAAGGCGAAAACGTAATCCTGAAAATATCAGACACCGGCCCGGGGATAAGCCGCGCCCATCTGCAGCATGTGTTCAACCCCTATTTCACCACCAAGCCATCGGGGAGCGGTCTCGGTCTGGCCATTGCCCACAAAATCGTGGAGGCCCATCAGGGCCGCATTACGGTCGACAGCGCCCCGGGGCAAGGCACCGTGTTTACCATCACCCTGCCGCAAGGGCTGCGTGCCCCTATTCATGGAGCAACGACCGATGAGTGATGCCCATATTCTGATTGTGGACGACGATCCCGGGCACCGGATCACCCTCGACACCATCATCAAAAGCTGGGGATATGACGTGACGTGCGTCGGCGACGGTTCCGAAGCCGTCGAACGTGTCAGGGAAATACCTGTCGATCTGATCCTGATGGATGTCCGCATGACGGTGATGGACGGCCTGGAGGCCTTGAAACGCATCAAATCCTACAATCCAGCCATCCCGATACTGGTCATGACCGCTTATTCCTCGGTGGAATCCGCCGTGGATGCGCTCAAATCGGGTGCCTACGACTACCTCACCAAGCCCTTGGATTTCGAAGCACTGAAACTTACCATCGAACGGGCCCTCGAACACGCCGGCCTGAAGGCGGAAAACAGGGAACTCAGGCAAAAGCTGGGAAGGGATTTCGATGTGGCCCACATCATCGGCAAAAGCCGCCCCATGCAGGAACTGATCGACATGACCGCCATGATCGCGCCGTCCGAAGCCACCGTGCTCATCACCGGTGAAAGTGGAACAGGCAAAGAGCTAATCGCCAAATCCATTCACCACAACAGCCCCCGCAAGGAACGTCCGCTGGTTATCGTCAATTGTGCCGCCCTGACCGAAACCCTCCTCGAATCCGAACTGTTCGGGCATGAAAAGGGCGCTTTCACCGGTGCGGACAAGCGGCGAGAAGGCCGCTTCAAACAAGCGCACGAGGGCACCCTGTTTCTGGATGAAATCGGCGAGACATCGCCTGTCATGCAGGCCAAGCTCCTGCGCGCCATCCAGGAAAAAGAGGTTCAGCGGGTGGGCGGAGAGGAAACCATCGATGTCGATGTCCGCATCCTGGCGGCCACCAACCGGGATCTGAATGCAGAGGTGGCTGCCGGCCGGTTCCGCCATGACCTTTACTACCGCCTGAATGTCGTCACCCTGCACGTGCCTCCCTTGAAAGAGCGGCAGGAGGACATCCCCCTGCTGGCTCAGCATTTCCTGTCTTGGTATGTGGATAAAAACCGTAAAGATATTAAAGGGTTCAATCCAGGCGCCATGGATATGCTTCTGAGGTACGCATGGCCGGGCAATGTGCGCGAGCTTGAAAATGCGGTCGAGCGGGCGGTTATTTTGGCAACCGGAGACTTTCTTACGGAAAAGGAGCTTCCCCTCTCCATCACCCAGGCCGTTGCCGGAAGCGGGCACGCCCCGGTATCACCGTCCGCCAAAATGAAGCACCCGAAATCGCTGGAAGAAATTGAAAAAAACGCCATTTTAGAAGCACTCGCCGCCAGCAAGGGCAACAAGAGTGAGGCCGCCAGGATTCTGGGCATCAACCGCAAAACGCTGCATAACAAGCTGAAAACCATAGCGAAATAATTGGCATTGGTCATAGCTCATAGCTGATAGCGAGGTAGGAGCTAGCGTGGTTGCCAGAAAAACGTTCCGAATGGCGAGCAGGGCCGTCCCTGACCGCATCCTCCAGGTGGGTATTTTCACCCCAACCATCGGGTGCTGCATAAACAAATGGGTAAAAAAACCCCACCCTGTTCGATCTTGCGCTGCTGTGTCCCCCTTCGCGCATTTTAGGTAATTTCCCTATTATTTCATATAGATATAGGCGGATCCGTCTTTTTCTCCTGAATTGGCACACGCTTTGCTCTATCATTGGGCCAAGGTCGCCGAAGGGGACAACACATGAACCGACAAAAACGGATTGAATGCAAAGGAGAAAAACATGAAAAAGCACACCATGCCAAAGACGATTATCGTGATTATCATTGTTGCCCTGCTTGGATTCGGGGGTACCGCACTGGCTTTTCGCCAGGGTGACGGATCCGGCAGGGGCAACCCGGAATGCCCCGGTTACGACGGGAAACAGGGCCGCGGCGGATGGGGGCCTGGGCACTGGCTGGCCGGCTTGAACGATGAAGACCGGGCCAGGGTCGAAGCGCTGAGGCAAAAATATGTCGAGGCCACCGAAGCGCTGCGCGCGCAACGGGATGTCAAACGCTTTGCCCTGAAAAGCGAACTGGCCCAACAGACCCCCGACACCCAGGCGGCCTTGAAACTGCAGCAGGAACTCTCCGCCGTGAACGCCGAACTGGGCCAGAAGAGAATCGAGCACATCATCGAGATGAAAAAGATCAACCCAAATGCCGGCAGGGGTTTCATGATGGGGTACGGCGGCGGCCACGGCAAAGGCGGCCACCGGAACCACAGCCGCGACTGCAACCGGTGGTAATTTTCGCTCACCCACGATCACTCCTTCCTGAGAATTACTGCGGGGGAGTGATTTTTTTGGCTCTTCCGGGGAACGAGTTCCTTTGCGTCCATCCCCGGCTATATATGGCGCAGGGCGCAAGGCATGATGCGTTGAAATTGCCTTGCGCTTTATACCCTGCGCCATACGTCTCACGTCTCACGTCTCACCTTTCACGCTTCACGACTTAAAGTGCCTTTAATTCGGTTCTATCTTTTTATCCTTGAAGCTCACCCGGTGGCGGTGTAAAAAAATCCCCCAGCGAGCGTAAAAGGAAGTGCGCCCGTTATCACGTTTCAAGCTCGACCCAGCGGCCTTGAAAACCATTGTGGCGCTGACGGGTCGGCTTATACCGAGGATGAGGAGATCCCATGACCACCGACCGGGTCAATAAAGTGATGCCCCTGAAACAGGCGATCGAACGCTTCGTCACCGACGGTTGCCACATGTCCATCGGCGGATTCACCATCAACCGCAACCCCATGGCCGCGGTGTACGAAATCATCCGCAGAAAAAAACGAAACCTGCACCTGTATGCCCATTCCAACGGCCAGGGCGTCGACGAGCTTACGGGCGCCGGAGCCGTCTCCAGGCTGGAAATCGCCTACGGCGGCAACGGCCGTTTCGCCCCCACCTGCATCCGCTTTAAAAAGGCCGTTCAGGAAGGCCGCATCGCCATTGAAGACTACTCCAACTTTCAGATGACCCTGCGTTTTCTGGCGGGCGCCCTGGGTGTTCCCTTTCTGCCTACCCGCTCCGGCATGGGGTCGGACATCCTTGCCAAGTGGGGATTTTCAGAAGAGATACGCTCGCAAGACCCGGGTCTGCCCGACAAGAAAGCGCTGGTCCTGGACAACCCATTCGGGGACTGGGCGGGTTCCAGCAAGGTTGTGCTGGTACCGGCCATTTGCCCCGACGTCACCATCATTCACGCGCAGAAGGCGGCTACGGACGGAACCACACGGATAAGCGGCCTGTCCTTCACCGACGTCGAACAGGCCAAGGCGGCCGAACACGTCATCGTCACCTGCGAAGAACTGTTGACTCCCGACAACCTGCGCGACGATGCCGATCTGAACCGGATACCGCCTTTCTGCGTGGATGCCGTCTGCCATGTCCCTTACGGCGCCTATCCCACGGCCTGCTACGGGTATTACGACTATGACCCCGTGTATCTCAAGGAATATGCCCGGCTGGCACGGGACGACGAACGGTATCGAGTTTATCTCGAAAAATACATTTTCGACCCGCCGGACCACCAGCGCTTTATCGAGGCTTTAGGAACGGAACGCATGGAAGGTATAAAGGCCGATCCACGTACGGGCTATGCCCGCAATCTGGATCGTCGCTGACCCAGACGAAAAACAGGAGCAGGCATGTCCTATTTACCCAAAGAGATGATGGCCATTGCCGCGGCCAGAACCATCCAGAACGGAGACATCGTTTTCTGCGGCACGGGGATTTCCATGCTGGCCGCCATGGCGGCCAAGCACATCAGCGCTCCGGACAGCACTATCTTCTTCGAAACCGGCGCCATCGGATCCCAATTGGAAGAAGTGCCCCTGGCCGTGGGCGATCCCAGGGTAATGTACCGCACCGCCGTAAACGGGAGCCTTTTGGACGCATTCGGCTACATGCAGAACCGGCACACGGGCAAACGCGTGGTGGGCATACTCGGAGCGGCCCAGATAGACCGCTACGGGAACCTGAACTCCACCGTCATCGGAGACTACCTCAGCCCGACGGTCCGCTTTTCCGGCAGCGGCGGAGCCGCCGATGTCGCCTCCTTCGTCGACCGGACCATCATCTTCATGCAGCAGGAAAAACGAAAATTCGTCGAAAAGGTCGATTATCTCACCAGCCCGGGATGGCTGGACGGCGGCAATGCCCGTGAAAAGGCCGGCCTCTGCAAAGGCGGCCCCTGGCTGGTCATCACCAACATGGCCGTCATGGGTTTTGACGAAACGTCCAGAGAAATGTATCTCAAGGCCTTGTTTCCGGGGATCACCCCGGACGAGGTACTGGCCAACATGGGGTTTGCGATAGACGTGCAGCGGGCGGAAACTGCCCCGGAACCCACCCCGCGCGAGCTTGCCATCCTGCGCGAACAGTGCGACCCCCAGAGACTGATTTTAAGTTGACTACGTGGTCCAGCCGTTACCCGGGCCCGTAGGACCCGGCACTGGTTTCACCCTAAAAGGGTCTTGTTTGGATACCGTTAAACAGGTAAATCCTGAATCTCAATATCCAAATTTCAAACAAATTCAAATACCAAATGACCTAACCCGGATAACTCCTGAAAATTTTTTTGCTTTCCCGCTTTCGTGATTGGTTTTATTTTTTCCACTGAAACCAAACGACTGGTTGCTTAATTGTGCCTTTTGATCATTTGAATTTTAGTCATTCAACATTGTTTAGGATTTCGGATTTGGTGCTTGGAATATCCATTTTGCCCGGCTGTGGAGGAGGTTTGGCAAAGTAGATAATGCCCACGGCCAGAAAACTGGCCGCGGCAAACAGCATGAAGGACAACCGGTAGCTCTGGGTCGCATCGAAGATCACCCCCGCCAGCATGGGCCCGAAGGCCGCACCGGGCATGGAGCACAGCCCGATGGTGCCGTACACCGCGGTAAAGGACGGAATGCCGAAGCACTCCCCGATCAAAAGCGACTGCATCATGATGAGAGACCCCATGGTCAGCCCAAAGGCGAAGGTACATAGATACAACAGCACGACATGATCGTAAAACGCAAGCGTCATTACGGCCAGTGCCTGCGTCAGGATGCAAGCCATGGTGACGTGGCGCTTGTCACAGCGATCCACGAACAACCCCAGAACCAGACGACCCGCAATGCTGGCCATGGCGGTAAGGCTCACCGCCATGGCCGCCTTCTGCGGCCCCAGGTATTGCCCTAAAAAAGATACCTGGTGCACCAGGTAGGCGATTTGTCCTCCCAGGGCAAGCATGAATGCGAGGGCAATGGACCAGAAGGCCACGGTTTTGGCGGCCTGCCGCCTTGTCCACATCCTCATCTGGCCGTCAGCGATCAACACCTGGCGCCTCCCCCGCAGGTTCCCATCGCCTCCGTCCGGCTGCTGGGCGATGTCGGAAGGCCGGTGCTTGATGAGAAAAACCGCCATGGGAATGACCCCCAGCATGTAAATGCCGCCCATGATGGGAAGGGCCCGGTCGAGGCCCAGATGAACAATCAGATAACTCATCAGGGGCACCAGCACGACCCCACCCGCACTGAGGCCGGTGTTGGCAATGCTCATGGCCAACCCCCGCTTGCGGATGAACCAGTTTGTTATCAGCATGTTGATGGGTACCAGCGAGGTCAGACAGAAGCCCGTGGACATGACCATGTAAAGAAGGAAAAGTTGGGGGATCGCATCGATCCATTTTAACGCCCACAGCCCCGATCCGAATATCAGCGCCCCAATGACAAGGAACCATTTCGGTCCATAACGATCGACCCAGCGACCAGTGATAAAGCCGATGAAACCGTTCAGGAAAAAATACAAGGTGATGGCGGAAGATACGGTTCCCTTAGACCATCCATGGATATTTCTTAAAGGATCCAGTATAACGCCGTGGCCGTAAAAACCGATTCCGGAAGAAACGAAAAGAATGACCGACCCGGCCACAACAATCCACCAGCCGTAGAAAGTGCCCGATCCACCGGAAGGTAGCGATATGTTTTCAGGTTGCATAGCAAGGCTTTCGTTACCGTCCCTGCGTTGGGGCTCGATGTAGGGAAAAACAATGTCACTCAAACAGTCGCATTCAGCCGTTATCAGCGGGA
>JAJDNW010000063.1 GCA_022340465.1 Deltaproteobacteria bacterium
CGGAAAGAGTGACGGTGACAAACGAATCGAAGACGGCATCAGCAGTGCCTCGATCCTGGTCAATGGTATCGAAGTGTTCGGACCGGAGGATTTCAACCAAAACACCTACCTCCTTACATCCCCCCTGGAACTAAGCTGGGATAACACGCTTTCCATCGACCTCGCCAGCAAGCCGGAGACCTATATCACGGTTGAAATCAGCGAAGACCTGCTGCCGCCCTCCGCCGACCTGACCGCAACCCCCGAAGAAACGCCCGCGGGCGAAGCCGTTACGCTGCGGTGGGATTCCAACCTTGCGGACACCGTCGTTATCGAACCGGATATCGGTGCCGTGGACACACAGGGCGAAGCGACCGTTTTCCCGATGGAAGACACAACCTACACGCTCACCGCCACCGGGCTCGGCGGTACGTCGACAGAAGAGATCGAGATACGGGTCCTGTCGATGGGACCGCTTGTCAGTTTCAATGCGAAACCACAGCTCATCGAACCGGGTGAACCCGCAGTCCTGCAATGGGCCGTGACGGGAGCCGACACTATCGTCATCGACAATGGCGTCGGTGTCGTGCCGCCCGAAGGGTCGATCACCCTCTATCCGGATCACACGGCAATCTACCGCCTGTCCGCAAGCGGCCCTTCCGGAAACACGAATGCAAGGGTCGTCCTGACGGCCCTGGGAAATCCGGAGCCCCAACCCAAAGGCTCGTTCGGAAAACAGTACGAAGCCGCCATCCCTGCAGATGCCACCGTCCCGGCGTACAATCCTGAACATTTCTCAGTGATTACAGGAGTAGTAACCGATTGTGAAGCCACCCCCCTGGAAAATGTCTTTGTCTTCGCACGCAACCATTTGGCGTACGGCACCGCTGCCACGGACATGGACGGCAGATTTTCCCTGCCGGTTGAAGGCGGAAAAACATATACACTCATGTACGAAAAGGAAGGCTTGATCGACGTTCACCGCAACGTGTATGTCCCCTGGAACGATGTCGCTACTGCCGATACGGTTCAGATGACTGCGGAAGACCCGGTGGCAACGTCTGTCGGGTTTGACGGAAACCCGCAAAGCGTCGTTGTCCATCGAAGCTCCGAGATCGTCGATGCGTTGGGCGCGAGATCGTTCAGCCTCGTTTTTTCGGGCGACAACCACGCCTACCTTCTCGATGATGACGGCAATGATGTGCACGAACTGAGCACGCTGAACGTAAGGGCCACGGAATACCCGACGCCGGAATCGATGCCTGCCGACCTGCCGCCAACCTCGGCCTATACGTATTGCGTTGAACTGACCGTGGACGGTGCCGAAAGCGTCAGATTCGAAAACCCCGTTGTCACCTGGCTGGATAATTTTCTCGGGTTCGAGGTCGGCGAGACGATCCCGGTCGGTTTCTACGATAGAGCCGAGGGAATGTGGAAGCCATCGAACAACGGTGTCGTGGTAAGGCTCCTGGACACCAACAACGACCAAACAGTCGATGCCCTGGATAAAGACGGAGACGGTTTACCGGACGACCTTAACGGCAACGGCGCCTACGACGACGAAGTTCAGGGCCTGGAAAATCCTCAGCACTACCCCCCGGGATCAACCTTCTGGAGGGTTGGCATAACCCACTTCTCACCTTGCGATCTGAACATGGCTCTGATCATGCCGCCCGACGGCACATGGCCGAACGCAATTGAAAATGCCACCGTAAAATCCGGGGAAAGCGATGAACACACCAGCTACACCTGCAATGCGTCTTTTGTTGACGAAAAGAATCGTGTTTTCTATGAAGACATTCCGATTCCGGGAACGGGGATGAAGCTTTACTACTCGAGCGGACGGGTCGAAGGGTACAACACCTCTATTACCGTTCCGGCAAGTGGCGATGCAGTACCGGCCAGTCTCAAAAAAATCGCGGTCGAGGTCAAGGTGGCCGGCAAAATCCTGACCCGGGAGTTTCAGCCGCTCCCGAACCAGACAGCCCAGTTCTACTGGGACGGCAGGGATTATCTCGGCAACCCCCTTGAGACACCGATTGAAGCCCATATCAACGTCGGATGGGTGTATGACGCTTTTTATGCCCGCGCGGGCGATTTCGAACAGGCATTCGGGCAGCCGGGAACAGAGCCCACTGCGGTGAACGCGCGCCAGGAAATTACGGTCTGGAACAGATTCGATGCCAAGGTGCACCCGGCAAGAAGCAAGGCTGCCAACGATCTGCCCGAAGGCTGGAGCTTGTCCACCAGGCACCACCTGAATCTGCAGGATCTTTCCGTCTTGTACAAAGGGAACGGAACATCGATAGACAACAATGTGCGGATCGTCGAAAGAATCGCCGGCACAGGCTCGCCGGATTACAGCAACAGCAATCAACCCGCCCTGTCTTCAGACCTGAACGGCCCTTATGCCGTGGCCGTAGATATCGATGGGAATGTCTATTTTTCAGACACCTCGAATCGCTTTATACGGAAAATAGACACGCACGGCATATTGACCGATGTCACAATTTTCAACGGAGGGTTTGACGGCGACGGCGGTCCGGCGGCAGATGCGAGCGTTTCGTATGTTTCGGATATCGAGATCGACCGTGAAGGAAATATTTACCTGGCGGACACCTTCAACCATTGCATACGGGTGATAAACAACAACGGAATCATCAACACGGTGGCCGGAATCGGCCAGTCTTATGGATTCAGCGGCGACGGCGGTCCGGCGACTCAGGCTCAAATGAATTATCCCAGAGGGATCGCGGTGGACGATTCGGGGAATTTATACATCAGCGATTCCGGCAATGGACGCATTAGAAAAGTCGATACAAACGGCGTCATCACGACTATCGCAGGCGGAAACAGCAGAGGTTACAGCGGCGACGGCGGTCCGGCAATCGACGCTCAGGTGAACACGCTGCTGGACATAGACATCGATGGCGAAGGCAACCTGTATTTTTGTGATCTGGATTCCTATGACCACCACATCATCAGAAAAATAGACACAAACGGAATAGTCACACGATACGCGGGCACAGCCGGACAGAGGGGCTACAGCGGGGATGGCGGCCCTGCCATCGAGGCCCAGCTGAAAACCCCTAAAAGCTTGGCCATAGACAGATCCGGCAATGTCTATATCGCGGATGGTGACAATTGTCGAATAAGGATGGTAAATACCAAGGGCATTATCACCACGGTTGCCGGGTCCGGGCAATACCTGATCGACACGAAAACAGGCCCGGCGCCGTCGGCCAACTTCAGAATTCCCACGGGAATCGCCGTGGATGACGCCGGCAATCTCTATATCGCCGATTCAAAAGGCTACATGATCAGAAAGGCCTCTCATCCGGCAGCGTTCAATAACACGATTCAATCAGGCGCCAACGTCTTTTCCGAAGACACCGGCATCGCGCACATCGTATCCATAGAAGGGTTGCATACCGAAACAATCGACCTTGATACCGGATCGGTCCTTTACACCTTCGGTTATGACGACGAAGACAGGCTAATTGCAGTCACCGATCGGTTCGGCAACACAACCGAAATTGAGAGGGATTCGAACGGCACACCAACCTCGATCATTTCACCGGATGGCCTGACCACCACCCTTAGTGTGGATGCCGATAACTTTCTTGACAAAATCAGCTATCCGGACGGCAGGTTCGTGGATTTCGATTATGCGCCCAAGGGCCTTTTAGCCCTGAAGACCGAGCCGGAAGGCAACGGCTTCGCGCACGTGTTCGATGCAAACGGAAGACTGATCGAAGTGTCGGACGATGAAGGCGGTTTATGGAATTACGCATCATCGATCGATGCGAACCATAACCACTTGACGGAGATGACAACCGCTGAAGGCGATCTGACCTCATATCTCGATTCCCAAAATTCAAGCGGAGAATTCAGCACAATCATTACGGACCCATCCGGCGCCCGGACCACTTACAGGCGATCGAGCGACCGCCTGCTGGCAACCAGATCGCTTCCATGCGGCATGGATCTGACGATCACCTATGATCTGGACGAACAATTTATGCATGAATTTCCAAGTGAAATAAAAGCGGAAACACCGTCTGGACTAACCAGAATCTTTTCTAAAAACAAAGCTTACAGCCATGTAGATCGCGATGGGATTTTCGAATATACGATGGAAACGCTGACCCTGAACGGCAAGGCGACGACTATTTACAACGACCTCCAGGCGTACAAAACAATTACCTCCCCAGAAGGAAGGATGGTCACCGAGAGCTATGACCCCGGCACACTGCTGACGACCGCCCTTTCTGTTCCGGGATTTTATGACACGAATTTCGGCTATGACGCCAAAGGGAGGTTGTCCTCTGTTTCTGTGGATACAAGACAAACCCTTTTTTCCTACAACACAGACGGGTTCCTGGAATCCGTGACCGGACCGGAAAACCAAACAACCGCCTACACCTATGACGAAGTGGGCAGGGTCATCCGGCTTGACCGGCCGGATAACACCTCGCTCTGGTTTTCCTATGACCTGAATGGCAATATGACGGTTATGATCAATCCGTCCGACGCTGCCCATCATTTTGGATTCAACGCGGTCAACTTGAATGACGCTTACATCACGCCGCTGAGTGGGAGCTACCACTATGAGTATGACCTGGACCGGCGGTTGAGCCGAGTCGACTTTCCTTCCGGCAAACGGATCAGCAATATATTTTCCGAAGGAAGGCTGGTCCAGGTTCAGACGCCCGAGGGAAACATCGATTACACCTATCTTTGCGGAACGAAAGTAGACACGATTACCAAAGGCGAAGAGGCCATCACCTTTGCATATGACGGGCCGTTGATGACCGCCGTGACTGCAGGCGGCGCCTTGAACCAGGCAATTTATTTGGGCTACGACGATAATTTCAAGGTGATAAGCGCGGACTATGCCGGAGCGGCCGAGAGTATCACTTACGACAGTGACGGCCTCATGACCGGCGTTGGAAATTTTTCAATTGTAAGAAATCCGGACAATGGGCTGCCCGAAGCCGTCAGCGGAGGAAATTACAACCTTGCCAGAACCTTCAACGGGTTTGGCGAAATTTCCGGTGAAGACGCTACAATATGTGCGCTTGGCGTCAACACCTGGCATATTGTGAGAGACCCTAACGGCAGGATTGTCAACAGGTCGGAAGTCGCCGGCGGCGTAGACGCCGATTACAGCTATACCTACGATCCGCTTGGACGATTGCTGACCGTAACCCGAGATGGGGCCCTAATCGAGGAATACCGATATGGTCTCAACGGGTCACGCACTTATGAGTTCAATCTGTTGAGAGGCATAACCGGCAGAAACTTTATATACTCCGAGGAAGATCACCTTCTGGCTGCAGGGCCAACTGCTTATCAGTATGATGCGGACGGTTTCCTGAAATCGATAACCAACGGGGACACGACAACCGCGTTCGACTATTCTTCCCGGGGTGAGCTATTGCGTGTGACGCTGCCGGACGGAACATTGGTGGAATACGGGCATGATCCCTTGGGGCGGCGCATCACAAAAAAGGTCGACGGGTTGGTAACGGAAAAATACCTGTGGCAGGGCCTGACGCGGCTTTTGGCAGTCTATGACGGGGCTGACAATCTGCTTGCGCGTTTTGAATACGCGGATGGCAGGATGCCGCTGGCCATGTCCATGGCAGGGACTACCTGTTATCTAGGCTATGACCAAGTGGGATCCCTGCGAGTGGTTGCGGATGCAGAAGGGAATGTGTTAAAAAGGATCGAATATGACGCTTTTGGCAGCATTGTCGCAGATTCCAACCCCGGTTTCGAAACATGGCTGGGCTTTGCCGGAGGGCTGCACGACCGGGATATCAACCTAATCCGCTTTGGACACCGGGATTACGACCCGCAAACCGGTCGCTGGACCGCTAAAGATCCCATTTTGTTCGATGGTGGCGACACGGATTTGTATGGGTATTGCCTGAATGATCCGGTAAATGGGGTTGAT
>JAJDNW010000064.1 GCA_022340465.1 Deltaproteobacteria bacterium
GGGCCTTGTCCAGGGCCTCCCGGTCCACCTTCGTGTCCAAAAGCGCTTCCACCGTCGGACTCCCTTCGGACCCCGCACCTCCGATGAAGATAAACTGCTTGACGGAGGGGATCTTGGGGCCGAATTCTTGAAAAAATTCCACGTAGTTCATGTCGGGTATGGCCGGCAGTGTCGCCACTACGCTTGTTTGGCTGTGGTTGAGGATATATTCGAATTCCGAACTGCGGTACCTGACGCTCAGCCCGACCACGACGGCGCCGATTTTGGCGGCTGCGAAATAAAGATAAACCCATTCCGGCTGGTTCAGGCCGATGATGCCGATCCGGTCGCCTTTTTGCATGCCAAGCTGCAGCAGTCCGGCGGCCACCCGGTCGGAACGTTCATCTATATCCTTGAAAGAGATCGCTTCCGATTGAAAAATACATCCCGCCTTTTCCGGTGAAATCCGGGCCGCTTCTTTCAGGGCTTCCCATATCGTGGGGGCTTGCGAAATCGATGTCATCGTTTTCTCCTCCTTTGGTAAATGGTTGCAGGTTTGGTGCGAAGCGACAGCGCCGGTGGCTGTCCGGCATTATTAGTTGAAACGCTCAACGTAGGTGAAAGAAAGATCTGTATGGATGTCGGACATTTTTTACGGGTCTATAACCCAAAATAAGGCACAACGATTGCCGAGGAATAATACCGCTCCGGTCGTGAAAACCTCGAACCGTTTCGCGGCCGGGGCGGCATCACCCCTCGGCCGGCCGGCTTTTACCTTGCTATTGGTTATGTCCGTTTTTTTGGTTTTGAAGCCTTGCCGCCCATGGGCGGTCGATGGGACTGTTTACCGCGAAATAGCAGTCCTGTTTTTAAATTGCAATCAAAATCAAATCATGCGAAGACCTAGGTTGAGCGATTTTCGGGTTGGCCGCAGATGCAGGGAAACTGTCATTACGGGAGGCGGAATGATCATTGGGCTGGATGTAGGGGGCACCCACACGGATGTGGTCCTTTTGAATCGAGAGGGGGTTGTACGCGATGTCAAGGTGGGCACCGACACCTCCAACCTTTTCGGCACGGTACTGGCCGGACTCGAAAAAATAATGTCCGGAATCGGCCCGGAGACGATCAAGCGGGTCGTGCTCAGTACGACCCTCACCACCAACGCCATCGTGCAGCAAAAAATACCGGAAGTCGCGATCATCGTATCCAGCGGCCCCGGCATCGACCCGCGTTTTTTCCAACCCAACGAGCTTTATTATCCCGTCGCGGGATCCATTGACCACCGCGGCCGGGAAGTCCAGCCTGTGGATCCTGGAGAGATCGAACGCGTGGCCCGGGAACTCCGGACCAAAGGGATCCGCCACGTCGGTGTGATCGGAAAATTTTCCGTGCGCAACCCTGCGCACGAACTGCAGATCAAAACGCATCTGGGCAATGCCTTTGAAAGGGTGTTCATGGGGCACCGTATTTCGGGTCACCTCAATTTTCCCCGCAGGATCGCCACGACCTACCTGAATGCTTCGGTTTACCCTATCCACAAGGAATTCTTCGAGGCCGTCCAGCGGTCGCTCGAGGCCAGGGGCCTGACCATGCCCATCCGCATTCTCAAGGCCGACGGCGGCAACCTGAATTTCGCATCCTCCATCGAGTTTCCGGGGCAGACCATCTTGTCGGGACCTGCGGCCAGTGTAATGGGAGCGCTGGCCTATGCACCGGAAAATGTCGACTCCCTGGTGCTGGACATCGGCGGGACTACCACCGACATGACCGTTTTAATGGCCGGGGTACCGCTTTTGGCTCCTCTGGGGATCGACATCGGCGGCTATCGTACCCTGGTACGCTCCCTGGACACCCGATCCATCGGCATCGGCGGAGACAGCCTGGTTCGCCTGAGCGATCGGGACATAGAAGTCGGGCCTGAGCGAATCGGGCCCGCCATGGCGTACGGCGGTCCGAAACCCACGCCCACTGATGCCCTCTTCGTGCTCAACAAAGTGGAAGCGGGCGACAGGGAAAAGTCCGTCGAGGGGCTTGCACCCATCGCAGCCGGTTTGGGCCTTTCCGTGGAAGAGGCCGCACAGAGGATTTTTAAACACGCCTGCAGCAAGATTCTGCAGGAGGCTTCGGCCATGGTCGAGCGGTTGAACAGCAAACCGGTTTACACCATTCACGAGATTCAGGAAGGCTGCCGGCTGAAGCCGCAGCAGATGCTCATCCTCGGCGGGCCGGCACCCTATTTCGGCGAAAAGCTGGAACAGCTGTCGGGAATGAGGGTTGCGATAGTGCCCAAGTGGTCGGTGGCCAACGCCATCGGCGCCGCCCTGGCGCGCACCACTAGTGAGGTCACCCTTTTTGCCGATACCGAGCAGGGCATCGCCATAGCGCCCGGAGTAGAATTCAGGGCAACCGTGGGTCATGAGTTCAATCGTGAAAAAGCCGTGCGCACCGCTTTTTCGCTCTTGAAAAACAGGGCTGTCAAAAGGGGCGCCAACCCGGACAACCTGGAGATGGAAGTGATCGAGGAAATGGAATTCAATATCGTCAGGGGGTTCAACACCACCGGCAAGCACATCCGCATTCGTGCGCAGGTGAAACCCGGGCTGATTGCCGGCTACGAGGCGATGGTGCCCATGTGATTTTTTCCCGGCAGATTTGTTTTAGGTGAAATGAGATGTTGCGAGCACAACACGAAACAGGTTTGGTCTTTTTTCCGGCCTTCGACTGGGCTATCAGCCCTACACATCCGGAAAGGGAGGAACGCCTGCTCTACACACAGGATCAGGTAACCGAGGAGGGCATTTTCGACATCCAGGGAATCAGGGAGTTCAAACCCGACCTCGTGAACCTCATGGACGTGCAGCGCGTTCATTTCTGCGTGCCCGACGTCTGGAATGTGATGACCGAGTCTCACTTCGTCAGCGCCGGCGGGGCCAAAACCATCGCTATGGCGGTCATGGATAAGACCGTGGAGAGGGGCTTTGCTCTGGTCCGCCCGCCTGGGCACCACGCCATGCGTGTGGTCCACGGCGCCCGGGGGTTCTGCAACGTGAACATCGAGGCGATCATGATCGAGTTCATAAGGGCGGCCTACGGCGTCGACCGCGTGGCGGTGGTGGACACGGACTGCCATCACGGAGACGGGACCCAGGACATCTACTGGCACGATCGGGACACGCTGTTTATTTCCATTCACCAGGACGGGCGCACCCTCTACCCGGGCTCCGGTTTTATCAATGAAATGGGCGGACCCAATGCCGTCGGAACCACCGTGAACATTCCTCTGCCTCCGTACACGTCCGAGGAAGGATTTCTCCATACTGCCGAAAACGTGGTCATGCCGATACTGGAATCGTTTCAGCCCGAGCTGGTCATCAATTCGGCCGGGCAGGACAACCACTATGCCGATCCCATCACCAACATGAACTTTTCCGCCCGCGGATATGCCGATCTGACGGCACTGCTCAAAGCGGACATCGCCGTGCTGGAGGGCGGCTATTCGATCGAGGGCGCGCTGCCCTACGTCAACACAGGCATCATTCTGGCCATGGCGGGCATCGACTACAGCCACGTCAGGGAACCGGGCTACGACCCCGAAAAAATCAGGCAGACCCAGGATACATCGGAACGCATTCGAAGGATCGGCGACAAGGTGCTTCAGTTTTGGGAAGACAGGGGCGCGATTCAGGAAGCGCTGCAGGGGGACAAGGCGTTTGACGAAAGAACCCGCCATGTTTTTTACGACACCGACAATATCCGGGAAACGCAGCAGGAAACCATTCGCATCTGCAACGACTGCAGCGGCGCCTTGAGAATCGACTCCATCTCGAGCCGCGGCAACAGAGTCCTGGCGATCCACATCCCGCGAAAAGCCTGCGAAGCATGCAAAAACCAGGGCCATGCCTGGTATGAAGAGGAAAGCACGCAGACATTCAGTGGTGTGCATCTTCAGGATCGAACCCAGGACAAATACCTTACTAAAAAATCCTAAGCTCAGCTTAGGAAAATGTAGGGTTTGGTGTGTTGTGTTTCGTGCTCGGATTACGTCAAATGCGTTGAGACGCTGAGCGAACCAAACACCAAACACCAAATACCAACACGATGTGTCGTCAACAAACCATCCTGAAAAATTTAGAACTGCGGGCCGAGATCATCGCGGCCGTGAGACGCTATTTCATAAAAAACGACTATCTGGAGGTGGAAACGCCTCACCGGATACCGTCCCCCGCGCCGGAGGCGCACATCGACGCCGTCAGAAGCGGAGCGTGGTATCTGCACACGTCCCCCGAACTGTGCATGAAGCGCCTGCTGGCGGCCGGCTATACGCGCATCTTTCAGATATGCAAATGCTTCCGGCAGAATGAGAGGGGGCGCCGGCACCTGCCGGAATTGACTTTGCTGGAGTGGTACACGGCCGGAGACGACTACCTGGCCATGATGAGGCAGTGTGAACGCCTTGTCTCTGCCGTTGTGCGTTCCCTCGGCCGGGATGCGGTGCTTTCCTACCAGGGCGGCCGTATCGACCTGGCCCCCCCGTGGGAGCGGATGACCGTTGAACGGGCCTTCGAGGCTTTTGCCTCCATCTCTTTAGGCCAAAGCCTGGAAGAGGGTGTGTTCGACGACGTTCTGGCATTTGAAGTCGAACCCCGCCTCGGAAAGGAGCGGCCCCTGTTTCTGTATGACTACCCCGGAGCGTTGGGGTCCCTTGCCAGGCGCAAACCCGGCCATCCGGAACTGGCGGAACGGTTCGAGCTCTACATCGCCGGCCTGGAGCTCTGCAATGCCTTTTCGGAGCTGGCGGATTCCCATGAGCAGCGAACGCGCTTCGAAAAGGAAAGGGAGGCGCGCAGACGGGCCGGCAAAGACGATTACCCCCTCCCCGAAAATTTTCTAGAAGCCTTGAAGGCCATGCCCCCAGCCGCCGGCAATGCCCTGGGCGTCGACCGCCTGGTTATGCTGTTTGTCGACACGGCCTGCATCGACGACGTGGTGGCCTTCACACCCGAAGAGCTCTGATTACCGAAAACGGTAGTGAAAAGCTGCTGTGGCATGGCCTGGTAAACGGTCAGCCCAAAACGTTCGACAAAGAGCCTTACGCAGGCTTTTGGCGGCGGTTCGGTGCGGGGTTTTTGCGTCTGTTGCCCATTGAATCGCAGCTGTGAGTCCAATGGGCCAAACAACGTAATGACAAAAGCTGAAACCCGACCACCGGCGGCTTACATCGATGTTTGGATCTTTTGAATGTTGGTCATTAAATGGATCGTATCTCCTGCCGCATGAACACCGTATAAGAAATGCCGAAGCACATGATGGTAATGGCGATCATGGAGATAATATACGGCATGACAATCAGAATACTCTGGGACAGCGGCAACGGGCCGGAGAATCTGGACATGGAAACCTGTTCCAGCATGCCTATCTGAACCATCGAACGGGTGGTTTTTTTCATGGGGTCGATGATGGTGGCGGTTGCCTCTGAATAGAGGTCCAGGGGCGATGTCAGCGAGATTGCCTTTTCGATTTTTGCCCGCTGCATAAGGGCTTCGGGGTTTGACTGGCCGGCATCGGGCGTCAGGGCACTGGACACGGCATTGGCGCCCAGAGAGAGAAAAAAAGAGAAGAACACCCAGGCCGCGATACTGGCCAGTGCCGAGGTCGCCACACTGCGGAAAAGGATCGAAAACAAAATCGATATGCCCAGCCAGAAAGAGATATAGCAAACACTGATGAGCAGATAGATAAAAATCCGCCACATTTCTTCAGCCCCCGGAACGATCCCCAGAACAATCAGGCCCAGGGCGGAGATCACCAAAAGGATGGAGGTCATCATGATGGCAATGAGGGTCAGCCCGGCCAGGAACTTTCCATTGACCACGGCGTCCCGGTAGATAGGCTGTGACAGCAGTTTGCTGAGGGTGCCTTCATTCCTTTCCCGGTTGATGGTGTCGAAGCCGAGGATAATGCCGATAAGGGGACCGAAAAACGACACAAAGTCCACCAGCGAAAAGCCCGCCCCCGAAGATGTGAACATCAGCATGAAAATGAATTTGGGTTTGGCCATGCTCTCCAGGTTTTTTGCCATATTCAAGCCGGCCATGTAGGCGGTAATCATGCTGACCATGGCGATCAATGCAAATAAAAGCAGAAAACGATAGCTGCTGAAGTGATCCGCGAGTTCTTTTTTCAATATGACAAGGATACCGTTCATGGCTTAGGACTCCTGAAAATATTGCATATAGACTTCTTCCAGCGTGCGGGTTTTTTTGCCGATTCCGAGCTTTTCTTCCGCGAGCTGGTCCATGGATCCCTGGGCCACCATGTGGCCGTCGATCATAATGCCGACACGGTCGCAGAGTTTCTGAACCTGGTGGAGCAAGTGGGAGGAGAGCAGGACGGTCATTTTCTTTTCCGCGCAAAGCCGCTGGATCAAGCCCGTGATGCGGTTGGTCGACTCGGGGTCCAGGCCGAGAGTGGGTTCGTCCAGGAATGCCACTTCCGGATTTTTAACCAAAAGTTCGGCTATGCCCAGACGCTGCCGCATGCCCCGTGAATAGGCGCCGATCTGTTTGTCGATTTCATTCTTCAGGCCGACCATTGTCAGGGCATCTTCAATACGCCCATCGGCGACCCTGGATTCGATACCATTGAGAGCCGCGATGTACGCCAGGGATTGAAGGGCATTCATGTCCCTGTAAAACCCCATGTTTTCCTGCAGGTATCCGATTTTTCGCTTTACCTTGATGGGCTCTCTGGTGGGATTGATGCCCAGTACCCTGGCGCTGCCGCTGGTGGGCTCGGTCAATCCCATAAGCATCAGCAGGGTGGTTGTTTTCCCGGCGCCGTTGGGGCCGAGAAAACCGAATATCTCTCCCTGGTTTACCGTGAACGACAGATTCGAAACAGCGGTTTCGGCCTTGTACATCTTGGTCAGATTTTCAGTTTCGATGATGACGGTTTCCGACATTTTATCTTCTTCCCAGTTTGCGGAATATAACGGTTAACAGGGCGATGACGCAAACGATGATGGCAATACCGATCCACGCCCATCTTGACGAGGCCTTGACACTGACCCTGAACTCCATGTTTTTAGAAACTTTTTCACCGTTGATCTTCAGGCTGACGGAGTAGTCACCCACCAAGGCGTCCTCATAGGGGGTAATCTTGACGTCCACCTGTTTGAGGTCGCCGGGTTCTATGGCGTCGATGCTTTCGGGATCGAATTCAACCTTCCAGTTCTCCGGCTTAAAAGACATGAAGCTGATCTGATTGTTGACGGCCGATCCCGTGTTTTTTACATAAAAGGATACCGAGGATGTTTTGCCCTGTTTGGCATCCAGGGATAGCAATCCACTGGCCGTACCGACCTCGATATCGTAGGTGCCGGTCAGAACCACCATGAGTTTGGCTTCGGCTTTGGCGTCGTTGGCGGAGACTCTGATTTTAACCGGGTACTCACCCTCCTGGGCCGATGCCGGGGGTTTGACTTGAACGGCCACGGTCTGGCTCTGATTGGCTTTGATGCGCAGACTGGAGATAAATTTGCTTTCGTAGGCCGGTTTGAAATTAACTGTCCACCCATCCGGGCCTTCGGCAAACAGGTCGAAAATGCTGTCTTCTTCCAGCTTGCTGTCCACTTCCACCGAAAATTCGAATTCACCGTCCGACGGGCCTTTGAGCACTGGATAGGAAGTGGTGAGCTTGACGCCCTTGGTTTCTTTGACGCCCTCTTTTTTCTTTTTGATGGTGATGGTGACGTCCTGCGCCATGTGAAACCTGCCGTCGGGCGTCTTGGCTTCAATGCGGAATGTATAGTCGCCTTCCGGGATATGTTCATCGGGGGTGGCTTCAAATGTCAGCGTTTTGCTGTCATCCGATGGAACGTGGATTGCCGACACGGCAAAACGGTAGGTTTTGAGCCTGGCGGTCCACCGATCGGGCAGCCGGGATATCCATACGTCCACATTTTCGTCGGACCGACCTTTGTTGTAAAAAATGACATTCATGCTGACATTCTCATCCGGCGGTATCTCGACGCTGGGATATTCCACCGCCATGCTCACCATGCGATCCGGGAGCGGTTTTTCTTCGGCCCCGGCCCGGGGTGCCGAAGCCATACAGATGACGCCCACCAGAAAGAGGGACAAAATAGGGAATAATCGGGTTTTTTTACTGCTGATCATTTGAGGTCTCCTTATGGCGAAAAGATCCCATCCTTCGAATTCATCCAGGGATGTATCCAGTGTATTGCCCATTATAACGATAATGCTGGGTGTGCTTACCGGTCGTTATTTTATGCCGGCTATGTGGCTTATACCGCCTTGGGCGGGAGGCATGGTGGGGGGTTACGGATCGCTTTTGGTGAATCCGCAAATGCGGTATTTCAGTTCGTTCATCTGGCTGCGAACAGAGAGATAATGCCCTATCAATCGTATACGCTTACAGAAGTAGTACATGTGTCATCCTGCAAAATATAGATTAATGTACCAATAGGATGTAGCTACTCAATATCGTGGCGAGAGAATAATCACCGTTCATGGGGATGTCAAGGGGCTGTGCCGCACCGGACCGCATATTCTCAATACGGGCTTTTACACCATCTTGACAGTCATGCGTTACTTTACCCCATAGTTGCATAAACAACATGGCAAAGTGTATATAATGGTCTGTTATTACAATGGATATCAAATAGACAGCGCTACTTTCTGGATGCAACATAAAGTGAATTCTAAGGATTGTGTCTATTTTACCATGTTGTTTAC
>JAJDNW010000065.1 GCA_022340465.1 Deltaproteobacteria bacterium
GTTTCTCGAGAAGGTGAAACCAATCAAGGTGGATTTCTCGATGTACGGGTTCAAGCTCGACTGCGGCGTCGATTTCGGCGCAGGTGCCTGCTCGAGTTGCAGCACGGAAGGCAGCTGCTGCTCGACCTGATACCGGTTAAAGGTTTCATCAAGGGGGATGCTATCCATCGATAGCACCCCCCTTTTTTTTGGCAAATCCCGGCAGCAGGGAGGCCTCATACGGGCCGCAGCCGCTATGGGCTTGCATCCCCAGGGCCTGAATGGTAAATGAGTCTCTTGAGTTTGTTGCGTTTGTTGTGTTTGTTGTGTTGCACCCGCTAACCCAATGAACCCGCTAAGCGTAGTAAGCCTGCCCCACATACCATTGCAGAGGAAACATCATGAGCACATTTGACTACTCGGTTGACGATACGGTGGCCATTATCACCATGAACAGTGAGGAAAACCGCTTCAACCCGACCTTTCTCAAGGGATTCAGGAAAGTGCTCGACCAGGTGGAAAGGGAAAGCCGGGTGAAAACGACGGTCGTCAGGTCGGCGCATGAAAAAATCTTCAGCAATGGGATCGACCTCGAGTGGCTTGTCCCCGTTTTACAGAAAAACGACCTGAAAGCCGCTAAAAAATTCTTTTATCAGTTGAACGATCTCTTCAAACGCCTGTTGACCTACCCCATGATCACCATTGCCGCCATCAACGGCCACGCCTTTGCCGGGGGGGCGATCATGTCCTGTGCCTTTGACTTCAGATTCATGCGTTCGGACAGAGGCTTTTTCTGTTTCCCGGAAGTCGATCTGGGCATTCCGCTTCTCCCGGGCATGAATGCCCTCATGCAAAAGGCCGTTCCCGCCTACAAAATCGAGGAGATGCAATACACGGGGGTCCGCCTTGCGGGCTTCGATTGCCAGGAACACCACATCGTGCGCAAGGCCTGTCCCCTCAACGAACTCATGGATGAAACCCTCGAGTTTGCCCATGGCCTCAAGAAGGACCGCAGCATCGTCAGGGAAATGAAACTGCGGTTGAACCGGAAGATCGTGCAGATTATGGATGTGGAGGACATGCCCTATATCGAATCCGGGCAGTACCATATAGCGTAAGCGCTAATGACCGCCGCAGGCCCTCATTCCACCATTTTCTCACGCCGTTTCACGGTATACGTGATGGTGACCTTGCCGTTGGGCAGGCCCTCGACTTTCAACGATGCAGGGTTCAAGGCCAGGCTGACGGTCTGGCGGTCTGTTTTTTCGATGTTGTCCAGGGTGACCTTTTCGGTATAAATGGTGTTGATCCCTTCCAGAATCCTGCTTCCGCCGATAACCTCAACCGTGTCCGGTTCCACCGTGGCCGATTCGAGGATCAGGTGCTCATCCAATTTGCCGATCCAGTCGATTTGAACCGGCAGCACTTTTTTTACAGGAATGTCCAGGGTGACATCCACCACCTGAGGCACCACTTTTTTCAACATGACGCCCGGCGGCAGCGTGATGTTGTCGCGGGTGATGGTATAGGTGTTGCGCCCCGCAACGGCATTGTTCAGGCTGATCCTGACCTTCACCTGTTCAGGCTTGACCGAACGCAGAAGCGCGCCCGCTCCGCTCAGGTGCACCTCCACCGTATTGAGCGACGACTCCAACAGTTCCATGCCCGGATCCCGGTTCTGGTACTCGATGGGCACCTCCATGGTCGCCAGGGTTTCCATTCCCCTCGAAAAGCTGAACCAGATGCCCGTTACACACACGACCAGCACCACCGCAGCCAGCGCAAGCTTGAAATTCTCATTCTTTCTTGCATCCTTTTCGTCCGTCGATACGCCGCTGTGCTCCCGGAGTATTTTCTTAAGCTCCAAATTGTCTTTGATTTCGGTGAAATTGCCTGTTTTCGCCGCCATCACGCGGCCTGTTTCTTCGGAAACGACGATGATCAGTGCATCTGTTTTTTCGGACAGGCCCAGGGCGGCCCGGTGGCGCGTTCCATAGGATGACGGCAGGTCGCTGCGGCGGGAGAGGGGCAGTATGGCCCCGACCTCGGCGATGCGTTTCCCGCTGATGATGGCGGCCCCGTCGTGGGCCGGGTTGTCCGGCCAAAAAACACTCATGAGCATCTCCCTGGAAAGAATGCCGTTCCAGGGGATCCCTCCTCTGATCACTTCCTGCAGATCACCCTTGGCCGGCAGTACAAGCAGGGCGCCGATCTTCTTCTGGGCCAGGGCATAAACGCTGCCGGTGATGATCTCCTCCGGGGTTAGAAACGGTTTGTGCGAAACCCCCCACAGGATCGCCCCGACATTTTTCGCTTGGAGAACGGTCCTGATTTCATTGCGGAACACGATGATGATGATGAGAGCGGCAAAGGCGATGATGCCCTGCATGGCCCAGGACGTCACGACCAGGCCAAGGTAGACGGCAATACGCTGAAATACCCACAAAAATCCAATGCCGGTGATCACCCGAAAAACATAGGTCCCGCGAAAAAGGACGTACAGGCGAAAGAGAAAATAGCTGACCACCAGGATGTCGACGACGTCCCGCCAACCGATGGACGTAAGCTGTGTAAAGATGGCACCCATTGAATGCTATTCCGTAATGCTGAACTTGATGATTTTCAAAATTTTGTTCTTGGGGTCTCTGATCTCCACCCGCCATGGCCCCTTGTCCGCCTCGCGCAGCTGCACGGTGCTGAACACGGACCATTCCGGCGTTTTTAGGGAAAGCCTTCTGGTGGTGATCAAACGGTCCCGCCGGTACCAGCTGTGATAAATGAACATCTCCTGCGGAACGGAATCGAAGGACGTGAAGCAATACACCTTCCCCTGGGCAAGGGAAAAAACGGCGGCTATGTTGTACGGTTCGTAGTCTTTGATCTCCTCGCACATGACCGCCCTGGTAATCACCAGCTTTTTCGCCGCACCCGGGTCCTCCTGCGCCGATGCACCCGTCGAAAACAGTGTCAGCCACAGCCATGCAAGGCACCACACGGCGGCCCCTTTACGCTTTAATGATGGCATCAAGATGATCACACACTCCTTTGATACAGTTGTCGATGACGGCCGCAGCTTCTTCATAAGCGTCAATGTCTCCTCCCATGGGGTCCGGTACATCGGAAGGTTCCCCCTCCCCGTTGTATTCGGTCAGCAGTTGTGACCTGGCGGGGCTGAAAAGCGATCTCATTTTTACAAGCTTGAGATGAAACCTTTCCATGACCAGTACGAGATCCGCCGACTTTATCAGCGGCCCGCTTATCTGTCTCGCACGGTGGGAGCTGATATCGATGCCCCTTGCGCGCATCACCGCTATGGCATGCGGTTGGGCCTGATTGCCGTGGAGTGCATGGGTGCCGGCAGACGAAACCTGAACCCGGCCGGCCAGCCGGGATGGCAGGCTGGCTTTCAACATGCCTTCGGCCATGGGGCTCCTGCAGATATTACCCGTGCATACAATCAGTAACTTATAGATGTTGTTCTGCATTTTGTCCAACTCTGCACGCCTGTGACTTCATGTCCAGATGGTTGATTCTATCTGAAACTGCGTAAAAATTCAATCACGAATAAAACGGTCTATTTCTTATTTTCACCACAAAGGCACAAAAGACACGCAGAAATTAAGTTTTTCCCTGCGGAACTCGCAAGCGGTTTTAATAGGGATTTTTTCCCCATCCTTGTAGGGGGCATGGATTTATTCTGATTGACTTCAGCTTGAAATTATTATATAATAGGTGACTAATCTGATCTGAATTGACGATTCCCCGCAGCAAGCTGCGGGGAATCGTCACCGTAAGGAATTCTATCAATTATGATTCGCGCGCTTACCCTGCAGCACGCTGCAGGGAATGCGCGCGCTATCTCGGTTCAACAACCTATGACTTTTCGATCATGAGGGAATCTACGATGGCCGACCATGACGAGTATCCGGGTAGCGACAGCATCATCCTCAAGCTGATGGGACACATCCTCGCAATGAACGACGAACAGCGCCTGGACCTCCTGGAAAAACTCGAGGAACTGCCTGCGACGGATTTCAGCCTGGGGGATCGCAACGACACCCGTAAGAATTTCGAAAAGCAAATCAGCTTTACCATACGGAACCGCAGCTACCAGGCCATCTGCAAGGATATCAGCAACGGCGGCCTTTTCATTCAGACCGACGAGGTGTTCTCGGTGGGCCAGGTGGTCATTCTCAACATTCCCTTCAGCAACGGCAGGCGCGAAATCAAGGTGCCTGCCGAGATCGTGCGGGTCAGCAGTGAAGGCATCGGCCTCAGGTTCATGAAAAAACAGGAATGACGGCCTTTAGAATTCCTCCAGACCAGATCCGGCGGAGGCTGGACAACCTTCAGGCACGACTGCAGGCTGACCGCATCGACGGCGCCTTGATTATCCAGCGTGTGGATCTGTTGTACTTTTCCGGCACGGCCCAGAACGGCTGCCTGTACGTCCCCTCGCACGGCGATCCGCTGCTCTTTATCAAACAATCCCTAGCCCGCGCCCTGAACGAATCACCCCTTAAAAACGTTCTGCGAATCAAGTCCATCACGGCAGTGCCCGGCCTGATTCATGACTTTTTCAGACACCTGCCGAAAAACCTGGGCCTGGAACTGGATGTCATGCCCGTCAACCAGTACCGTTTCATCGAGACCCTTTTTCCGAACCGCCCCACGACCGATGTTTCCGGATCGATCCTCGCCATCCGCGCCGTTAAATCGAAGTGGGAAATCACCCAGATGGAGCACACCGCCGGCATGTCGTCCCTGACTTTCGACTACATGCGGAAAACCCTGCGGGAAGGCTATACGGAAATGGAATTTGCCGGCATGTTCGAAACATTCGCCCGCCGCAACGGCCATGGCGGCAAGTTGCGAATCAGGGACTACCAGATGGAAGGCTATCCCTGGCACGTGCTGAGCGGCAAAAGCGGCAGCATGCCGGGTGTGCTGGACTCCCCGGCCAGCGGAATGGGGACCTCGCTGGCCTTCCCCTGCGGCGCCGGGTCGAAAAAACTGCGTGCCGGGGAGCCCATTATGGTGGATTTCACCTCCGTTCTGAACGGTTTTCACATGGATGAAACCCGCATGTTCGCCATCGGCGCCATGCCCGAGAAGGCCATGCGAGCCTCCATGGACGCCGTCGACATCCACAATTTCATCCTTGAAAACGCCCAACCGGGCATGACCTGCGGCGCGCTTTTTGACATGGCGCTTAAGAGGGCCGCCAGCCTGGGATGTACCGAGAGCTTTCTGGGCGTACCGGGCAGCAAGGTCCGGTTCGTCGGCCACGGCATCGGCCACGAACTGGTGGAACCGCCCTTCATTGCCAGAGACAAGCAGGATCTTCTGAAACCGGGCATGGCGTTTGCACTGGAGCCCAAATTGGTGGTGGAAAATGAATTCACCGCCGGAGTCGAAAGCGTTTTCACCGTCACCGACACCGGCACCCGCCTCATCAGCCGTGTGCCGGCGGAAGTGTTCATCTGCTGAACAACCTCTCGACCCCAGGGTGACCGGGGTGAAACCTCAGAGGTCGGAGGTCGCAGACCAGAAGAAAGCGGTCAGAAGTCAGATGCTTGAAGCATGAGGCAAGAGCGATTCAACCACAAAGGCACAAAGGACACAAAGAAAATCATTTTAGAATGTGGGGCTTGCAAGAGGCCAGGGCTTCAGCCCTGAAAAGTAAATTGCCTTGTGCCGAAAGCCACCTAACACTTAAAACGTAACTCCCAACCCGGATAAACCGGTACAGATAACGGAGATAAATAATGGTGGATCCGAGCCTGTGTTTTGAAACCGGTCCTATCCGGCCGCCCAACGAAGCCCGCAGCCTGCTGCTGCGCCTGACTAGAAACTGCCCATGGAATCACTGCCGGTTCTGTCCGGTATACAAGGGCCGCAAATTTTCCCTGCGGCCGGTGGCGGACATCAAAGCCGACATCCAGGCGGCCCGGGATATCGCCGATGACATCCTGTCCCTGTCCGACCGGCTGGGGCGTGGTGGCAACATTGACGACCCCGTCGTCTCCTATATCTACAACAACCCTGGCTACAACGACTGCTACCGCAGCATCGCCGGCTGGCTTTACTACGGGACCCATGCCTGCTTTCTTCAGGACGCCGACAACCTGATCATGAAAACGGAGGACCTGGTCGAGGTGCTGACTTTCCTGCGCAGCCGTTTCCCGGACCTCGAACGCGTGACAACCTATTCCCGTTCAAAAACCGTTTCAAAAAAATCCGTCGTTTCCCTGAAAAAAATCTGCGAGGCCGGGCTGAACAGAATCCACATCGGCCTCGAAAGCGGCTTCGACCCGGTATTGAAACTCATGAAAAAAGGCGCCACCGCAGCCATCCAGATAGATGCGGGACAGAAGGTGATGGCCGCGGGCATGGAACTGTCTGAATATGTGATGCCGGGGCTCGGCGGCCGGGAACTGTGGGAGGGGCACGCGCGGGAAACGGCCAGGGTATTGAACCAAATCAACCCGCACTTCATCCGCCTGCGCAGCCTCAGAGTGCCCGCCAGGGTTCCGCTGCACCAAAAACTGGTGGAGGGAGAATTCAGCCTGCAAACAGACGATATGCTGGCCGAGGAAATCCGTGTTTTCATCGAGACGCTTGACGGCATCACCAGTACCGTCACCAGCGACCACATCATGAACCTGCTGGAGGACGTTTCCGGAAAACTGCCCGAAGACAAGGGTGCCATGCTCGCCGTCATCGAAAATTACCAGTCCCTGTCCGACCATGACCGGCTGATATACCGCATCGGGCGGCGCGGCGGCACCTATCGCTCCATAAACGATCTGCGGGACGACCCTGCGACGTATCACAAAATCCAGAATCTCGTTGCCGACATCAAAAAAAAGGAAGGGGACAAGGGGCTGGAAGACCTCATCACCGGTCTGGCGGACAGATACATCTAATAACACCGGATCACTTGAACCCTGCTTGAGCATTTCAGTAGAGAAAAGCCAGCCCTGCCCGCAAGCCCTCACTCCTTTTGTCATAGTCGATTATGACCTCCCCGTAGCCGTTGAAATACTGCAGGTAAATGGCCGGCTGGAAGGCGACGTATTTCATTTTGTACATTATGCCCACGCGGTACTGACCGGCCTGGAAGGGATTGCCGCCTTCGCCGGACCACAGGAAAAATTCGAGGTCGATGTTGGAGTTCTTGGTCGGCAAAAGATCGATGACAGACAGCCCGGTGTCCCACCAGCCCAGGTACTCGCCGATGTCACGATTTTCCTCGCTGGTCCCCAGTTCGTAGTAGACCTGCGTTTCCCACGCCAGGTCGACACTCTTGAAACGGAACAGCTTGTGAAAGCGCACAAACAACTGATCCCACCCCCGGTCCTCGGTGCCGTCCCTGCCGTTGGATTTATGCCAGTAGCCGGTATCCACGGAAAAGAACCACTCGTTTTCAGGGTTGAAGCGGTAAAACAGTTCGGGCATGAAATTGATATCGTGGTAGGGGGTCGATTTTGCGTAAATATCCCACTTCACCAGATTGGTAAACGCCAGGTACAGTCCCCAATCCCTTATAAGGCGGTATTTGAAGCTGATCTGCATCAGGGCCTCTTTGGAGCCGAAGACGCCATAGTTGAGTTTGTGGGGGGTGAACTTGCTTTTTTCGTCAGATCCCAGGGCGCGCTCGAAGCGCTGTTCGCCCTCGGTGGGTTCTTTTTTTTCGACCACCTTGTTTTCTCGATGTTCAGGCGGGAACTCACGCCCTGAGTCCGCGTATAGGAGTGCCGGTAAGAAGGTGATCGCGACCGCGGTTATCGAAACGGTCAGGGTAAGCCTTAACGCATGCATCATCCTTCTCATATGTATCTTCCTATCTTTCTTTTGCAACATCGGGGTAAACAACATGGTAGCCACCATCCGATATTTCAACAGGGGTTTGATATGTCAAGCATTATATGCGCCGGGGTATAGTTCGCGGCCCTCTTTTTCAATATCGACTTCGCCGGCGGCCGCAAAGACCCTGACAGCCCCGTGACAACCGGACTGCATGACGAAATTGAAACGCTCGACCCGGGTCGCCGTATCCATCCTGTCGAAATTATAGCGTTGTTAAAAAGGCTTGACACCCTGTTTGTTATTCATTACAGTCATAAATAAAAATCATTCGTCACAAATAATGAACACTATAAATTGTTTGAAAAGGTGCCGGCAACCATGACGCGCAAATATTACCAGATCACATCTTTGGAAAGAGGCATAAAGGTTATGGAACTGTTGGCCGAGCAAAAGGCTCTCACCGTATCCGAAGTTGGTGTCCACCTGTCGATGCAGCGTTCAGCCGCTCATCGCTTTCTGGCAACCTTGAGGGATCTGGGATACGTAAAGAAAAACGAAGACAATCGCTACCAATTGACTTTCCGTATTTTAGAAATCGGCGAAAAGGTCGCCAGGAGGTTCGAAATCAAGCAGGTTGCGCGCAAGTACATGCTCGAGCTCTCAAAGCTTTCCAAGGAGACCGTAAACTTGGGATGCCTGGATGGTAGAGAGATACTGCATCTGGACAAGATCGACAGCTCGGAGATATTACGCATCGACTCGCCCTTATGGTCTAAAGCACCGGCTTATTGTACGGCGCTCGGTAAAAGCATTTTAGCCTATTTGCCCAAGTCGGAACTCAGCGAATACCTGTCGCGGGCAAGACTTGCCCCGCATGGCCCCCACACGATTTTGTCTAAAAAGAAACTGCGCGAAGAGTTGCAAAAAACAAGGGAGCGGGGATATGCGGTGGATGATGAGGAACTGGCCCCTGGTTTGCGCTGTGTGGGAGCACCGGTGTTTGATCATACCGGCCGTGTAAAATACGCCGTGAGTATTTCCTGCCCGAGCATGCGGCTGCCCATGGACAAGGTTGAAAGTATGCAATTGAAAATCAGGGAGGCCTGCGGGCGCATGTCGGAACAGTTGGGTTACAGCTATCAGGAAAACAAATTCTCGGCATAGTTCGACAACGTTCATTACGGGAGGGTATATGTATGACTAGCAAAAAACACACGCGTTTTGACTTGCAGAGAATGAAGGAAGCCGGTCAGACAGCTGTCTGGATCACGGCCTATGATTATTGGACCGCGAATTTTGCCGAGCAGGCCGGCATGGATATGATTCTGGTGGGTGATTCGCTGGGGATGTGCGTGTACGGCTATCCGGGGACGGTCCCGGTTACCATGGATCAGTGTATCTGGCACAGTGAAGCGGTTCGCCGTGGCGCACCCAACACGTTTATCATCGGCGATATGCCCTTTTTGTCCTACCAGGTCAGTATCGAGGAAGCGGTACGCAATGCCGGCAGATTCCACAAAGAGGCCGGCGTCGATGCGATCAAGCTGGAAGGAGGCATCCGCGTGAGCGCTCAGATTCAGGCCATTGCCGACGGCGGAATGCTGGTGATGGGGCATATCGGCCTGACACCCCAAAGCTCGGGGCAGTTGGGGGGATTCAAAGCCCAGGGCAGAACGGCCGAAGCCGCCAAAGATGTCATCGCCGACGCGGTGGCCATCGAAGAAGCCGGCGCCTTTGCCCTGCTCGTGGAAGCGGTGCCGCCCGAAGTGTGCGGCATCATCCGCAAAAAGCTGTCCATCCCCGTTTACAGTATCGGTGCCGGCTGGGAAGCCGACGGCCAACTCATGATCTGCAGCGACGTCCTCGGCATCTTTCAGGCCTTTACACCCAAGTTCGTGAAAAAATATGAAAACCTGGGCCAGAAAACCATCGAAGCCTTCACGCAGTATGTCGAAGATGCCCGCAGTGGCGCATTCCCCAAAGAAGAGCACGCCTACAAAATGGTGGAAGGCGAGCTCCCCAAACTCAAAGAACTGCTGGATGCAGCCGAATAAACCCCATCGCTGGGGTAAACGCATTCACGAAAACCGTCAGACACGACACGGAGGAGATAATGTCCGAAACCTTGAAGAAGATTCGCAGTTTTATGGAAAAGGAAGGTATTCCCGGCCGGGATGCGTACGATCTGCCCACATCGACCAAAGCCTTTCCGGATGGCGCCAACTACCGCGTCGAAATCGCCGGCGTGGAAAGAGCTTCCACCATGGAAGCCATGATCAGGGCCGCTGAAAAACGCGGTCTCGTCATCCACCGTGCCATCGCCACCGTGGGCGGCTCCACCTATTGTGATTTTCAGGAACTCAAGGATATGGCGCAGATGGCCAGAGAAGGCGGCATCGAAATGATCACCACGGTTGGCCATCGCAAATCCTGGGATACGGGTTCCAAGGAGATATCCACTTCCGAAGGCCAGATGCAGGGCTTCCGGCTGAGGGGATCGGACAACATCTCATACCACATCGCCGACATCATGCGGAACATCGAA
The DNA here is from genome assembly GCA_022340465.1 of Deltaproteobacteria bacterium. Taxonomy (NCBI): domain Bacteria; kingdom Pseudomonadati; phylum Myxococcota; class Myxococcia; species Deltaproteobacteria bacterium. Next base: position 10,337 of record JAJDNW010000065.1, read on the forward strand.
GCCGGACACCGTGGGTTTCTGGTTTATGACGAAGGTGTGCTTTTCATCCTCGACAAAATGCGGGCCGAAGGAGTGATTCCAGCGAAAACTATTTTCAAGTTTTCCGTTTTCGGCGGCTATTGCAGTGCAGCCGGCGCCAAGGTGATCGAATCCATGGGCGCCAATTCCATGAACCCCATTTCAGATGTTTCCCTGCCCATATTGGGCGGCATTCGCAAAAGCGTGGACATCCCCATGGATGTTTACATCATCATCGTGGATGCTTTCGGCGGCATGTTCCGGGCATACGAGGCACCGGAAATCGCCCGGGTGACGTCTCCCTGCTACTTCAAGTTCGAGCCGGGAACTTCCGAAGGTGACATCTACAAACCCTGGATGACCGAAGCGTTCCACGTGAACCTGATTCAGGAAAAAGTCAAAATCGCATCCATCGTCATGGAGATCATGGAAAAGCATGCGCCTGAATTGAAGGCATCCGGCAAGGCTCCCGAAGATCTGGTTCTGCCGGTAACCGTCTAACCGCCGAACGCGACCCTGTCCCCATCCGAGAGCTTGCACGGGAACGGGGAGAACAAAGAGGTAATGATATGGCAACCCGAAACTATCTGGCCGATCGCACCCATGCGGTGGAGTGGTCCGGCATCCGTATTATGTTTGCCATGGCCGACGAGATATCGGACATCGTCAACCTGGGCATCGGTCAGCCCGATTTCGACACCCCCGCATTCATTCGTGAGGCCGCCAAGCAGGCGCTGGATGACGGCTATACGCGCTATCCGCCGGCCAAGGGATTTTCTGATTTGCGTCAGGCCATCGCCCAAAAGCTGGCAACAGAGAATCATATCGTTGCCGATCCAGATACCGAAATCTATGTGGCCGTGGGTGCTATGCAGGTGATTTTCAACACCTGTCTGCACATGCTCAATCCGGGCGATGAAGTTATCGTGATCGATCCGGGATATGACTACTATTCACAGATTCGCCTTTTTGGCGGCGTGCCGGTGCCGGTGCCCGCCTACGAATCGAATCAATTCAAGGTAGATCCCGCGGACATCGAAGCGGCCATCACCAAAAAAACCAAGCTGATGATCATCAACACGCCGTCCAATCCCACCGGCGCGATCTTTGGCGAGGAGATCCTGCATTCCGTCGCCCAAATGGCCATGGCGCATGACATCTGGGTGCTTTCCGACGAACCCTACGAACACATCCTTTTTGACGGCCACAAGCATGTCAGTATCGGATCTTTCGATGGCATGGCGGAACGAACCATATCGGCCTTTACCCTCTCCAAGTCCTATGCCATGACCGGCTGGCGTGTTGGCTATACGGTCGCTCCCAAGGCGGTCATCGACGAGATGGAAAAGCTGATGGAGCACATGGTGTCCGGGGTGACCGCCGTTGCCCAGCGGGCGGCCCTGGCCGCCATTACGGCCCCCCGGGACTGCGTGAAGGAGATGGTGGCCACCTATGACAAGAGACGTCAGCTGGTTCACGAAGGTCTCAATGCCATCGAAGGCATTGTTTGCATCAAGCCGGAGTCGACCTTTTACGCTTTTCCGAACATATCTTCGTTCGGCCTGTCTTCCTGGGAGTTTGCCAAATACCTGGCCGTAGAGCACAAGGTTGCCGTCGTCCCGGGAAGCATTTTCGGTAAAGCCGGTGAAGGGTACGTGCGGCTTTCCTTTGCCGCCGGCAGTGAGCAGCTTCAGGAGGGCATTGCCCGTATGGAAAAAGGCGCTGCCGCGATCAGAGCCCGCAGACACTGAAGGCGCCGAAGATAACCTCACAGCTGCATGAACAACATGGCAAAGTGAAAGCACCCCCTAGCGTTGCAACCGCGGGGACAACTCAGCGAGGAGAAGTGACCATGACCTTATTTCACGAAGACGAGTATCGCGGACGCATCGAACAAACCAAGCAGCGCATGCAGGATGGGGGCATCGAGGTGCTGATCGTTTCAGACCCGGCCAACATGAATTACCTGACCGGTTATGACGGGTGGTCCTTTTACGTTCCCCAGGTAGTTGTGGTGGCGCTGGATCTGGCCGCCCCGCTGTGGATCGGTCGCGGCATGGACGTGGCCGGCGCCCGGCATACGACCTTTTTAGACGAGGACCACATCACCGGATATTCGGACGATTATGTACAGAACCCCGTCAAGCACCCGATGAATTTCGTCGCCGATGAGATCAAGCGCCGCGGTTGGGAAAAGCGGGTCATCGGTGTGGAGATGGACGCCTATTATTTCAGTGCCCGCGGTTTTCAGGCCCTCAAAGAGGGCCTCCCCCATGCCGGAATCGAGGATGCCAATCTGCTGGTTTCCTGGGTCAGGCTGAAAAAATCCGACGCTGAAATCGGTTATATGATGCAAGCGGGCAAGATATCCGAAAAGGTGATGCAGACGGCCCTGGACAACCTGTCTCCCGGCGTGCGCGAATGTGATGCCGTGGCGGCGGTTTACCGGGCCCAGATGACCGGAACCCCCGAGTTCGGGGGGGATTATCCCGCCATCGTCCCCTTGATGCCCACGGGCGAGAAGACCTCTGCGCCGCATCTGACCTGGACCGACGCCCCCTATCAGAACGAGCAGATGGTCAACCTGGAATTGGCCGCCTGCCGCCATCGCTACCATTCACCGCTGGCCCGAACCGCCTACCTGGGCAGCAACCCTCCCCAGAAACTGCTAAGCCTGGCCGAACACACGGTCGAGGGGCTTAACCTGACGCTGGACGCCATCAAGCCGGGGCTGCGTTGCGAGGAAATCGAGATGGTTTGGCGCCGGCATATTGCCAAGGTGGGCCTGGAAAAGGAATCCCGCATTGGCTATGCCATGGGGTTGAATTATCCGCCCGATTGGGGGGAACACACCGCCAGCCTGCGCCCCGGGGATAAAACCATTTTGGCACCCAATATGACTTTTCACATGATCCTGGGTATGTGGATGGATGACTACGGTTTCGAGTGCAGTGAATCCTTCCGGGTAACGGAAAGCGGTTGTGAAACGCTGGCCAATTTTCCCAGAAAGCTATTTTTAATCAACTAACTGGAATCCGTCGAAAATATGTTCCTGTCGATCGTTCTTAAAATTTAAAACGCTCGGCTCAGGCTGGAGACAAGGAATGCGGCACAAGACACGAAAGGGGCAAGTCAGCAGCGGAGAAGCCATCGGCATATTACTGCTGGACACGAGTGTTCCGTTTGTCCCGGGCGATGTAGCCAATGCCACCTCCTACGCCTTCCCGGTTCGGTTTCAGAAGGTAGAAGCGGAAGTCGTAGCAACGGCAAAACAGATGGCGGCCGAGCACGAACAGCTGCGGGCGCTGCTGTTGGAATGCAGCCTCCTGCCGCCTTATGGCCGCGCCGTAAAGGCGGCGGTCAACCTTCCGCTTTTCGACTATATGACTCTGATCAACTTCGTTTTTTCAGCTGTGGTGAAGCAGGCATACACAGGGTTTATTTAGGGTTAAAGCAATATCCGGAAAATAGACAGGGTGGTCAGTACCATGCAAATTTCCGAACAGACAAAAAGATACAGTGAAGAGTTGATCGGCCTGCGCCGTGATTTTCACCGGCACCCCGAGCTGGGCTTCGAGGAATTCCGCACGGCAGATATCATCGAAGATTATCTCACGGCCTTGGGTATAGCCACGCAGCGAATTGCCAAGACCGGGGTGGTGGGCATATTGCGCGGCACAAGGCCCGATCCGGTGCTCATGCTTCGGGCCGACATGGATGCCTTGCCGGTCAGGGAAGAAAACGACGTCGAATACAAATCCCGGAACAACGGCGTGATGCACGCCTGTGGTCATGATGCGCACATGGCCATGTTACTGATAGCCGCCAAAATCCTAACCGCCAAAAGGCAGGAAATTGCCGGTACGATTAAATTCGTCTTCCAACCCAACGAAGAGATCGCCGGTGCCGTTCGCATGATTGAGGAAGGCGTTTTGGAAAACCCCAGGGTCGATGCCGCCATGGGCATGCATGTATGGACGCCGGTACCCTCGGGCAAGATAGCCATCACCCCTGGGCCGGTTATGGGTGGTCTGGATGTTTTCAAGGTCACCATCCACGGCAAGGGCGGCCACACCGGCATGCCTGAGGATGCCGTCGATCCGATCATCGCCGCTGCCGCCGTCATACAAACGGTTCAGGTGATTCAGACCCGGGAAATCAGCAATCTGGAATCGACCGTTATCATGTTCGGTAAAATCAAGGGTGGGACCAAAAGCAACATCATTCCCAATAAAGTGGAACTGGAAGGTTCCATCCGCTTCCTATACCCGAACGGCCCTGAGGATGAATTCCAGCCGACGCAGAGATTCATCCGTATCGTAAAGCAGGTCTGCCAAACCCACCGTTGTACCTGCGACATCGACATCGTTCACGAGAACATTCCTTTGATAAACAATGCTGAAATGGCGGCGCTCGCCAGGGATACCGCCATGGGGGTGTTTTCCGGCCCGGAATCGATCGTCGATAACCAGACCATGGGCAGTGAGGATTTTTCCGAATTCAGCGAGCGGGTTCCCGGGGTGTTCATGTTTCTCGGTACCGGGAACGAAAACATCGGCACACATTTTTCGCATCATCATCCGCAATTCAATATCGATGAAAGTACACTTCCCCTCGGTGTCGACATGTGGGTTCAATGTACCCTCGATTTTTTTGAAAAATCGAGTCGATTGGCGTGCATTAAAAAGAGGTGAAGAAAACGGGACAATAGACGCCTCGGCTTGGAAATGGACGGCTATTGGTTCAACGCCCGCATGCACGCGACGCTTCTCACAATCAGGTATATTGTTCCAGAAGCGCCGGGAATTGGGTGGCCGGTTGGCCAGTCCATCATAGCCTTCTTCCTGGTACCGCTGGTACCAGCGGTAAAACGAAGACCGGGGTACGTCCAGTTCCTCAACCGTGCGCTTCACTCCCAGCTGCGAGCTCTGGACCAGGCGGATGATCTCCATTTTCTCGGAATGGGTAAAACGCACCATGCGTCCAGATCTCCGCCCGTACCAGCCAAGGTTTTTTTTAGCACCACGTTTTTCAAGGATAGATCAGCCACCAATTCCTTGAGCTGGCCGTTCTCCTTACGCAAAGTCAGCACCTCGCCGCTGGTGGCTGGGCGCTTGGTGTCACCCATCAGACGCCGTTTTCCCGCTTCCAGGAACTCTTTGCTCCATTTGTAATATAGATTGGAAGCGATACCCTCCTTGCGGCAAAGTGCGGCTATGCTCTCCTCTCCTCGAAGACCCTCCAACACGATACGGATTTTCTCTTCTGCTGAGTACCGCTTTCGTGTCTTCCGGCGTATTTCCCTAACCTTGCTCCCTACTCCGTTTTGTTTACTCATTTTTCACTCCTGTTGGTTTCAAGTTAACACAGGAGTGTCCATTGAAAAAACCCTTGACTGTGTCTCATAGGCTCTGACGCCGAACAATCAGGGGCTTTTGCCAGCCAATATCCTCCTAAGTAATGAGGGTTTTTAGGAAAAATAACTTACTGATAAATATGTTAAGGCTACACCAGAAAGAACATTTAAATATATGACCGCATTTGATATCAATATATTAAAATGATTCTTCCTTTTAACGAATATTTTATGAACTAAAAGTGGTATTATTCCCCCAATTCCTAAAACAATGCCAACTATCAATCCAATAGCAGAAATTTTTTCTATCTCTATTAAGCCATAAAAAATGAGCAGAACGATCGGGATATGAAGGAGCATAAAACCAGTAATTTTTCCTGGCAACTTCAGTATCTCCCATTCCTTTTCATAGGCGGATTCAATCTCGTGTAATATTAACAAGGTCGAATTTAAAATATATATCATTGTAATTAGCTTCAAAATTTACTCCAAGTAAGCATGAATCCACATGGCCAACAAAAACATTCAATAGACGTTCTCCGGGTCTGCCGTAGATCGAGAAATTGAAAAAACTTTAACCCTTATCACCGAAAAGGATGACATCCAAGGAGATGGTGTCATCGATCAGGTGGATGCCAAGACGTGAGAAGAATCTCTCTGAACCATACTTGATATCCCACAGACTCCGATCGAAATCAAAGTGGGCATTCATGACAGCCTGACCTTCTTTCTCATGTACAAATGCAGAGAAAGAGACCTTATTGGTTATGCTCTTGATGGTCAGATCAGCGGTTATGCGATAGTTCGGTCCGCTGATCGGTCCTAAAATCTCCTCAACACCGGTCACGTCCATCTGTGCGGTCGGATACTTTTCTACCGCAAAGAAATCATGGCTCTTCAGATGGCCTTCGAGCATCGGCTTGTATTCGGGATCAAGATCGACGTTATTGATGGTGTCCATATCGATCACGACTGAGCCTTCTGTTGGAACACCGTCCTCAAATTTCAAATAGCCGGATTTTACCTTGATGTTACCGGTATGCTTGTTGCCGATATTCCTGCCCGTCCATTCTACACGACTGGTCTCAGGCGCTACCTTGTACTCTCCGACCATAGGTGTGAGAACGTCGCTATATTCAAGCGGCAATCCTGCATCTTTCCAGGCTTCCAGCCCACCATCGAGGATGTCTGCTTCATAGCCAGCTTGGGTGAGCAAGTATTTTGCTCTTTGAGCTTCTTCGGTCTTGTTGTTAAGCCCGTAGACCACGAGTTTGTCATCAGGTGTGAAAGCCTCCTGGATCTTATCCATGAATGCGTTTTCATAGACACTGAAATTCCGGGCACCGCTGATATGTTCGAGTGCATATGAACTGTCAGAAAGAATGTCTATGATAGTCACATCTGATGGTATTTCATTTGGTTTCATGATGCCCTCCTATATAGTTGCAGAAATAATTATTTAATGTTGGATGTAAAATTTTCCATCTATTTAATACTATGTTAAAAATTAGCCGTCTATCCAGAGCTTCTAAATTTGAAATTCCTACCATTATCCCAGTACGACTTCAATTTTTGATACTAACCATTTCTTTGGTCCTTAAAAACCTGAGCTCCATCTTTAAACCGCCTAAAGAATGGTAATATCCACCACAGATAGCCTATTTCTGACAGAAATGCAAAAATGAGGAATCAGCCCAAATGATTTCCTTTGATAATCTCGATTCAGCTTTTGGATACAATTAAAAGGCGGTTGGATTATTGTTAATGGATGTGGGTGTTGATTAACTTATTGGTAAAACTTATTAGGGACAGGTACTTTATGTTGACATGCACATAAATAGGCGATAGATAGGTTGTTCAAATGTTTAAAGCATAAAAAAAGGAGGACGGCTATGCCCAGAACGTCGAGAATGATCATATCGGGCGAACAGGCGGTGTACCATGTGATCTCCAGGACGGCTCTGCCGGGTTATCCCCTGGGACCGGTCGAGAAAGAGTTTCTTTTAGGATTGATCAAGCGCCTCTCCAGGTTTTATTTCACCGACATATTGGGGTTCTGCCTGATGGGCAATCACTTCCACCTGCTGGTGAAAATGCTTCCGGACAGCGATTACAGCGATGGGGAGGTTAAGAAACGATGCCGGCTGTACTACGGTGAGGACTATGTGTTTCCGGTGGATAATATGGCCTTTTTCCGCACCAAGCTGGGCAGCCTTTCCGAGTTCGTACGGGATGTAAAGGTCAATTTTACCCG
>JAJDNW010000066.1 GCA_022340465.1 Deltaproteobacteria bacterium
ATGGAGATAAGACGTAACAAAAGTTGATTTTTCTATTATAATTAGTCGGTTATCTGCTTATAGCTTGCCCCTTATTCTGGTGGTTGTCAAGCACTAATTTAACCTGGGCATCATCCAGGTTCAAGAGGATGAACCGGCAATGGCAATGGCTGCTCAGAGCGTTGCAGAACATTGCGCATTGCTTTGAAGTAGTCCCGCTGCACCTTTAAATTCGATACCTTACAATACCGCTGGGTCGTCGTGATCCAGTTGTGACCCAAAAGATCCTGGATGGTTTCGACTTCCGCCTCCGCATTCAGCAACTGGGTAGCCATGGTATGCCGCAAACGGTGGCAGGATACTTCAATGCCGGTCTTCTTTGCATAATATTCTATTCGTTTTTGAATGCCGCGAACAGAGATCGCCTTCCCTTTATAGGCCCCTTTCTCAACCAAGAAAACGTTTTTGGAACGGTAATGAGAACGGAACTTCAAGTAGGCATTTAATGCATCGAGAGCATCGCTGCTGATATAAACCACACGATCTTTGCCGCCTTTTCCTTGCTGAACCATGATCCTGCGGCGTTTGAGATCAATAGCGCCCATGGTCAGGTTGGCTACTTCCTCCACACGCAGCCCGCATCTGAGCATCAACTTGAACATGGCTATATCGCGGTTACTCTTGATTGATTCGAACAGCTTTTCGACCTCATGATCACGAAGGCTTCTCGGCAAAGGCTTAGGTACACGCAGACGGCGGTTACGTTTCACAGGGTTGATGAGGTCCACATTCTCCTCATGCTTCAAATAGTCGTAGAATACCCTGATGATGGTGATGTAGAGGTTGATGCTCGCCGGATGCATCCTCTTTCTGAGAAGGTAATCAATGTAGGTGTCTACCTTGTCTGAAGTCGCGTCCTCAAGCGTCACATCCAGCCAGACTACATACTGCTTGATGATGTTCAGATAGTATTTGACCGTATGCTTGGAGAAATTCCGGCGTTTCAGGTGCCTTCTAAAGTTAATAATCACATGCGTCATCTGCATCGGGATCACCTCTCAAGATACGCTCCATGGCCATAAAATATTCGTTTTCCCTGGTTTTATCAGAAAGACGGGCATATATCCTGGTGACCTCCAGGTTGGTATGCCCCAATAGAACACGCAGACATTCCAGTGGCATCCTTGCGTTCAAAAGCTCCGTTGCAAAGGTATGCCGTAGACAATGAAGCGTATACCCACTGTATTCCAAACCCGCTTTCTTTAAATACTTGACGAAGATGCTGCGGGCGGTCTCATAGCATAGGTGACCATCACCGCGACCATAGAACAGGTATTCCTTGAAGGTGTTCCTGACCTGGAGCCAAGACATAAGGGCTTCGCGTGCATCGTCACTGTAGTAGGCAACTCTGCCGACACCGGTCTTGTGGGCTTCATAAATCAGTATCCTGTTATTGTTCAGATCCAAATCATGCACTTTTGTATTCAACAGCTCGCCGATGCGCATGCCGGTTCTCAGCAAAAGCAGGATCATGGCCCGGTCGCGAACCTGGTCAATTGCGGACAATATTCGTTTTACATCTTCAGGGTCGATGGCCCGTGGCAGGCGGTCGGGTAGCCTGATTCTGATTTTCCTTTCCAGAAGTTCGTAGCCCAGAACTTTAGCCTCAATTAAAAATCGTACAAACGCATATACCCATCGAAGCCTGTTGGTCACTGTCACGGGCTGTAGCCCACGATCCTGGAGATCTTCCGTAAAAGCCTCGATATCCTCTCTGTCCATTTGCTCAATGTGATTCTTGCCTGATTTACCGTAGAAGGACAGAAACTGCTTCAGTGAAGTGGCTGCGTTTCTTAGGGTGTTGGTCTTGCAGTTGAGGCGATATCGTTCACGCATATAGCCTGCAAAATGTTCTTTGGCAGAAAAATCCATGAATGATACTTCTTTAAGGATCTTTTCAAGGACTTTAAGCCGTGGAGAGATCTTTTCCGGGGCAGTTTTGGGCTTTTCTGCGATGAGATGGAAGGGATGGTCGCCAAAAACGCCGTGAAGATCCAATGGATGGCAACCGTGAAGCCGATTTGGGTTGATATTCTGTAACTGGTCTCTGTGCATATCTACCTCCTTTTCTACTTTTAATAGAAAAATCAGTTAGATATTGCACTTAAACCATTTAAGCGTCAAATATCATTTTGTTACGTTTTAATGGAGACCATCGTGCCTTTTCGCGCGTGAAAATAACTTTTTCCGATGTATGTTATCACCACCAGTGTTGGATAATGCAACATACTGATACCATACCCAACGACAGCATATCAACTCCGCAAAATTTTAGCCCCCACCCTTCCGCCTTGAACATATGCCCATGGCGTATCTTTAAATTAAGTCGGCGTGCAAGACGAGATGAGATGGTTAGATAACGCCGGGAACAAACCCGGCAATCTGCTAATGTATTTATTTTTATATCGCCTAAATGTTTTCATAACAATTCCTGCCAATAAAACATGGCATTACCGGCGGATTGTATACGGTAAAGTCAAGTTGGCACAGCATGATGATTACGGGCAACCATGCGGCTATAGGAATGCCGATGATTCCATTCATTTTGTTTGCTTTGGTTTCCGGAATTTATATGGATCGAAAGAAAAAAAGAGGAAAATCCTGCCTTTGATTCATGGCATATGTAATTAGATCATGTTGCTTTTGGCTATATCTCAAATAGTTACTTGTGTTCAAGTATACTGGATGTATGTATTGGGCCTTTAATTGAACATAATCTATAAGCATTTCTAAAACCTTCAATACCGCATGGTAGCAAAAAATTCATCAAATTTTTTACAAGATTAAGGTGATAGTTTTAACCTATCGTAAAACAATCAATGCGCACATATTGCAAAATGCTGTTTTCTCCTTATATTAACTCTAAACAAAACATTTTGATGCAAACTAAAACTAACCTTTGACATCTATCATAAAAACAGGTGACATCATGGAAATATTCTTTATTACAATTCTTACCCTCGCAACATGGACCACGTTGGCATTCATTGTATATCGTAGCCAAAAGAACAAGAATAGGCCGGTGTATGTGTGTAATCTATGCAACGATAACCACTGTGAATGCACCCTGGAGCGATCATAGGTGCAGCTAAAATCCATTACACGAAAGGAGTGACCATGAAGGTACAAGACTACTGTAAAGCAATGCACGCAGAGGTAAAAGCTTGGAGCGAAAAGCTCGAAGCCATGAAGAAGGTTGCCGACAGCTACGGAACAGAGCAGAAAGAAAAAATTCTACCGCTTGTCGGTCAGCTAGAGCAGGAGGTGACCGCTGCCCAGATGAGGGTTCAACAACTCGAAACCGAGTGTCCATCTGACTGGTCGCCCCTCAAAAATGAAATCGACGATCTTTTCGGTACCATCGGAAGCAGTGTGGACCGAGCATGGCGAGACCTTTCTCCCGGGGAAGTCGGCGGGTGATGGGGATACGGGGAGGGGTGACTCCCTCCCTCGCCGTTTCTTTGGTTTTCGCACCATGTATACCTATATGAAATGTGCTTTAGTGTTTTCTGGGAAAGAAATGTTAAGACGGTTTCAACCCAATCAATTGTTTACCCGAATGTGGAGAACCCAGCACTGCTTTCTCCCCGGAAGAGAGCATTTAATGTAATCCCACGGGTAACTCCGTGATCCCATTAAAATGCCAGGCTTCGCCGTGTTTATCCGCTTTATTATTGGAAATTGACTATGGTCTAGTTTCCAACTACATGCTGCCGTTTAATTAGGATCCGGACAGTTTTCTGTGGCGTTTCTCTTATCAATCCATCAATACAAGGGGTGAGTTTTTGCACGATCGGGCCCGATATTGGGGCCAAAGGGGTATCCACTATCACCAATTTCTTGATGCCGGAGAAAATACGTTGAACGTAAAACATTCAGGCTGTTGGTAGACTCTTTAAATCAGCACCAGGGGTATGATGCTGGTGATTTTTTACACAGATACATATTCTTACCAATTTAGGTGGGGGAAATGCCTGGCGGGGAGCTGTTTTAGGTGTCCTTCCGGGTGCCGCCCATGGTCTGAAATAGTTCCCGGATCGATGGATCAGTGGACTTGAAGAACCGCCACCCGAACTATTGGGTCCAATTACCGGTGTATCTTCAGATTAACAGTAGGTCTCGCAAAGGAGCTGAAGATGAAACTAAACAACAGAATAGCTTTGATTACCGGCGGAAGCCGAGGCCTGGGAAAGAATGCAGCCTATCGTCTCGCTGACAGCGGTGCTGATGTGATCATTACCTATAACCAGCAAAAGGACGCTGCCGAGGCCGTGGTCAAAGATATTTCAGAACGCTTTCAGCGAAATGCCCTGGCCCTTCAGCTTGACGTCGGCGACATTGGATCCTTTGACGGCTTTTTCAGCCATGTGACAGATGCATTGAAAAGAAATTGGAACAGCGCCAGGTTCGATTTTCTGATCAACAATGCGGGTGTTGCCGGACGGAGGCCCATCGGCGAGATGACCGAAGCGATTTTCGACAACCTGTTTAATATCCATTTCAAAGGGGTCTATTTCCTGACCCAGAAAGCACTTCCACTTATAAATGACAATGGATCTGTGGTGAATATCTCCTCAGGGCTGACCCGCTTCTCATTGCCTGGCCAAAGCGCCTATGCGGCCATGAAAGGTGCAATCGAGGTGTTTACCAAGTACATTGCCAAGGAATTTGCACCCAGGGGCATCCGGGCCAACCTGGTGGCACCGGGCGCCATTGAAACGGATTTTACCAAGGCTGCCTTTGATGCCAATCCGCAGGTAAAGAAGATGATCGCCGCACAAACGGCTCTGGGCCGCGTAGGAGTACCCGATGACATCGGCGGCGTCATTGCCTTCCTGTGTTCCGAAGACGCACGCTGGGTAAACGGCCAGCGGCTGGAAGCCTCAGGAGGAATTTTTCTGTAATGGCTGCTACCGAACAATGTCCTCGAGTTACACCAAAAGTGTGAGGTAATTCACATGCACGGATTTTTAAAACAATTTGAAAAGGTCGTTATCACCAGCCTGATATCCATGATGGTCCTGGTTGTCCTGCTGGCCACCATAGAGTTGGGGTGGATTATTATCAAAGATATTATTACGCCACCGATTATACTCCTGGAAATCAGTGAACTGCTTGAGATTTTTGGTTTCTTTCTGTTGGTTTTGATTGGTGTCGAACTTCTTGAGACCATCAAGGCCTATCTTCTTGAAAAAGTGGTCCATGTTGAGATCGTCCTGGAAGTGGCCTTGATAGCCATCGCGCGCAAAGTCATCATCTTCGACCTGGAGAAGTATGACAGCCTGACCATATTGGGCATGGCAGGACTGATTCTTGCCGTATCCGCTGCATTTTATGTGGTGAAGCGTAAAATAAAAAAGTCCGAATAGGTCTGGAACACATTTTATAGTGCCATGCCGGTTCATCCATTAGCAGATGACAAGGTGGCTCTAATGAATAAATTCCAATGCAATATTGAAGGGAAGTGCTTCGGGTAAAAGGATTTTTTTGTCAGGTGCGTCGCGCGGCATCGGGCTGGCGAACGCAGTAGCCTTCGCTCAGGCAGGGGCGGAAGCGATCTATATCACCGCAAGGTCGGATCATCAATGATGATCTATTGGTGAATCGTTTGCGTACAAAGGATTAGCTGATGGAGAAAAATATAGGGATATGTATTTTAAAGGTGACCATCATACTCAGGTATAAGGTATAAATCATTTATTAATTTAGTTATGGCAATTTCTTTGGCCTTTGCCTCCACTTCAACAGTGACATTGATAGATAGCCACTCCTTGGGCAGGTCGTTGATGTCAATAAAATCATGGTGCTTTCTGGGATTCGATGAGTCCCAACCATCTTTTGGCGATGATATATGAAACAGCGGCTCCCGGTTCCATGTTCTCAGGCTTTGCTCTGTGGCTTTTTCAACGGACAATTCGTCGGGAAAACACCTGTGGTGGTGCACGTCGTAAACCATGGGGATTCCCACATCATGGCAGACTGGTAAAAGGTCAGAGGGAGAATAGTTTCTGTCATCATTTTCAAGGGTCAATCTTTTTCTGACAGGATCCGATAGCGTTTCGATGGTTTCCACAAGCCTGGACAGGGCTGACCGTTTGTCTCCATAAGTCCCTCCGGCATGAATATTGATAACATCGGCATTTACCCATTCCGCTACCTGGGCCTGGTATTCAAGATCTGAAATAGATCGGCAAATTACTTCTGAGCGGTTTGATGACAGGACAATGAATTGATCCGGATGGAAGGTTGTTCTGATATCATGTTTCAGGCTGAATGTGCCGCAGGCTTTGAAAGAATCAATGATCTTTTGTGCCCCTGGAAGTTCGTCAATTTCATATCCCATCTCCGGATGTGTTTTTAACGGCAAAATCTGACTGTTAATACGAAAAGAACCAATATTGTTTTCATAACAGTAAACAAGGGCTCTCATCAGACTTTCGGCATTGGTGCTGCACAAACGAGCAAGACGAACTTTTCGTTCTTCTTCGGAAAGCCGGGACAGAAATTTTGCAGTGGATTTCCGAAATTTGACAGGATGTTCTTTAAACACACAGCAAAGTCCTAATCTGAGCATTGCGTCCCCATTTCCGTTTTAAATTCTGATGCTAAAATATTTAATAGGTCGCATCGTAATGTTAGTGCAGCAGTAGCTCAGGCTAATTACCCTATTCATTTAGGAGATGTCAACGGCAGGTGTTTTGGCGGCTGTCGGCATATTATAACGACCATACACTGAAATTAAATTGTTAAATGAAAACGATAAATTGACAGCCTAATACAACCTTAGATATATGATCTGCCATACAGACTGCAGATTAAAACGGTGGCATCGATTCGCAAAGGAGTATTTATCGTGCGAACCGTACCGTTTGACCCACAAAATGACTTTGCCCCGATTCCCTTTGAGGACGAGCTTTGCCAACTGGCATTAGAAATAAAACAACTCGGATTGCAATGGCATCCGCATGTGGGCTGCTTTCTCTGGGATCCGAACCGATTCATCATGCACCCATCACCATTTCCGAACAGAGTCTATTTCGTCTTTATCGCATATACGAGGGAACCAACGAGGTACAGCGCCTGATTCTGGCCGGCCATGTTTTAAGCAAATATGAACCCAGCATGCCGCCTTTGGAAGAACTTTCCATGCTCAATTTTAATCAGCCCTGGAGACAAGTGTTACCCCGTTTGTCCCATTGGTTTGCCAAAAAGGTTGGCAGGCAACACCTTGACAAGTTAAAATGTATATTCATTGTTTTTATCGAGTACCGAGCTTTATAGCATATTCATAATACCAGAAAGGAGGCACTTTATGCTGAAACTGGGTGAAAAAGGCGCCATCTTACAACGTGACAAACAAACATATGCTATCGCGCCCCATATTCCCTGCGGGGTGGTGACACCTGAACTGCTGCGCCGGATTGCCGATGTTAGCGAAAAGTATAATGCCCAGGCCATCAAGATTACCGGGGCTACACGTATCGCAATCATCGGCATCCAAGAGGATGACGTGGATCAGGTGTGGCAGGAGATTCAGTTAGACAAAGGTGCGGCCGTAGGACTGTGCGTACGAAGTATTCGTTCGTGCCCTGGGAACACTTACTGCAAACTGGGCAAACAAGATGCGCTGGGTATCGGCATGGAACTCGACAAGCGCTATCATGCCAAAAGTCTGCCCGGCAAATTCAAAATGGCGGTATCCGGATGCCATCTGAGTTGCTCCGAATCCTGGGTGCGGGATATTGGCCTGATCGGCCTTAAAGACGGCTGGCAGATGGTTATCGGCGGAAACGTGGGCGCGGACCCGCGGATTGCCCAAGAGGTTGCTTCCAATCTCGATAAAGACGGCATCCTGAAGGCAGTAGAAAAAATCGTTCACTGTTATCAGGAGTCTGCTAAAAAAGGTGAGCGTCTGGGGAAAACAATCGAACGCATCGGCCTAGAACCGTTCAGGGCCGCTTTACAATAAATGAAACCAAAAGGACCTGATGCAGCCCTTTTTAAAACCGGGAAAAATTATCACGTTCCAGCGCACCCATTTATACGAACAGGGCGTGTTTAAAGAAATCATAGAACGGGTCACCCTTTCCAACAGGTATGGGGTATCTAGCTGCCACCCCGTGTCCGGAATCAGCTGATCTACACCAGCCAGGGTCTGAACATACCGGCTGGCGAAGCTGTCCCTGAAGACGACGGTGTG
Source organism: Deltaproteobacteria bacterium (assembly GCA_022340465.1). Taxonomy (NCBI): domain Bacteria; kingdom Pseudomonadati; phylum Myxococcota; class Myxococcia; species Deltaproteobacteria bacterium. The sequence goes on from JAJDNW010000066.1 coordinate 8,240, forward strand.
TTGCTATTCAGCCGACCAAGTTCACACGAGACGATTGTCAATTCCCTACTCGCCTACCAGCCATTCGCACCCGCCGTGTGTGTATGATCGAGGCGCTCTTTTGGCTGGTTATGTTTACGATGATATTGGTGAATGCCTTGTCGATCTGACCGCTGTGATCCAAACTCACCTTTTTTGAGGTACACACATGGACCCGAAGCTTGAACTTCTCAGAAAATGGACACTTCGTGCGCATGGGTGATAGATGATCGTTTTAGAAAAAATATGGACTCTTTGACACAGTTAACATTGGGAGCCGCTTGCGGAGAGGCAGTACTTGGAAAAAAAGTCGGCAGGAGGGCCCTGTTTTGGGGGGCCGTCTTAGGGACACTGCCCGATCTGGATGTCTTTATCCCCCTGGGTGGGCCTGTAAATGATTTTGTCTATCACCGAAGCTTTAGCCATTCTTTGCTTCTCCTGGCTCTTTTATCGCCGATAATCGCTTGGCTGATTACAAAAGTCCATTCTGACACGAAGCAATATTATCGTGAATGGTTTCTGCTTTCCTTCCTTGTACTGGAAGCCAGTGTGCTTCTGGACCTGATGACGATATACGGGACACAAATCTTTTGGCCTTTCGACACCACGCCCATGGCAATTCCGGTTCTGTTTATTATTGATCCCCTTTTTACCCTACCGCTTTTATCGGGCATCCTTGCGGTGCTGGTGCTGAAAAAACATCAATCGTTGGGCCATCAACTCAACAAGGCTGGCCTGCTTCTCAGCCTGGCCTATCTTGCTTGGGCGCTTTGCGCCGGAGAAATTATCGAAGGCAGGGTGAGGGAGAAGCTTGCTCGCCAGGAGGTTTCCTATTCCCAGCTCGTATCCTCCCCGGCGCCCTTTACCACCTTGCTTTGGCGGGTGGTGGGCATCGAAAAAGACCGGTATTTCGAAACCTACATTTCACTATTCGATGGGAATACGCCGTTGTTCGTGGATTTCTACCCCAGGAATTTGGCATTGATGACCGGCATCGAAGAACATCCTCCGGTTGCAAAGCTAAAATGGTTCACCAGGGGATATTATAACTTTTCTACTCTGGATGAGTACGTCATCATGACCGATTTGCGCATGGGGTCGGAACCCGACTATGTTTTTCGCTTCAAGGTCGCTAAATTGGAAGATTTGCACCCTCACCCAATTGACGATGAAAAGTTAAGAACCAAAATGGATTGGCGGGGCCTGGCTTGGGTTTGGAAAAGAATCTGGAACGCCATGCCTATCATTTGATCACATTTAATCTATACAAGTCTAGACTTCTCCCAACTCAAAATGCCATATATGGTCTTTAGGCATCTGCCTCTTTATATCATCAATCGACGGTCACATGCTCAATTAAATTCATGCTTGAAAAAGGGCGTACCCGCCGCCTGCCAAATTCGGAACATCACTGAAAAAACTGCTATAAATGCCTTTAGTCAAGCTGGGGTATTTTTCAAGGGGTTTTTAAACCCCTTAAGTAATAGGTATTTGCCCTTATAAACACATTAAATATTACCCATTGTAATTGACGGATCAGCTCTTAATTTTTTGTTTATCAGTACAGAATTTGAAATACGGGAGGACTCAATCATGAAAGTAAATTTAAAATGTTTCGCAACATTGAGCAAGGACAGCCAGTGTGACTACAGGGAGAGTACGGCCTATGACTTGAGCGAGGGCGCGACCGTTAACGATCTCGCGGAACGTGCCGAAATCTTACCCAAAGACATTAAAATTGCATTTGTCAACAGTCGGGTCGTAGCTCTTGAAACGGTATTGTCAGACGGTGACAATGTTGGACTCGCACCTGCCGTGGGAGGCATGTAGCGCTTAAGGAAGATCATTATGAAAATGTTCACACGAATTACATTCGCAATTCTCGGTCTCTTAGCTGTCGTGGGGGCTTTAAGCGCAGTAAAGGGCCTTCAAATCAAACAGATGATTGCCCAGGGCGAATCCTTTGTGCCGCCGCCGCAAGTCGTTAGCGCCGCAACGGTTGAGCGGATGACCTGGGAAGATACCATTCAGGCCGTCGGGACCCTGACAGCGGTCAAGGGTCTTGAGGTAAAAGCCGAGCTCTCTGGAAAGATTGTGAAGATAGGCTTTAAATCCGGGGCGCTCGTCAGTGCGGGACAACTGTTGGTCCAGCAGGACGTCTCCATCGAAAAGGCGCAATTAAAGGTAGCCGCCAGCGAAAGAGACCTGGCCCAGAAAGAATTAGCGCGTATACAAACCCTGTACAAGAAAAAGGTTGTCTCCATCTCTCAAATGGACGAGCTTCGATCGCGACTTGAACAGGCCGCGGCCCAGGTCGAGCTCATACAGGCCAGTATCGCCAAGAAATCCGTCAAAGCGCCCTTTAGCGGTCGTCTTGGCTTTCGGCAAGTCAATCTGGGAGAGGTGATCATGCCTGGACAGTCCATTGTGGCGCTGCAGTCTCTAGATTCCGTTTATGTCACTTTTCAGCTGCCGCAGCAATATTTGGACAAGCTGAAAAAAAACCTGGTTGTCAGAGTCAAATCCGATGCACTTGGGGATCAGACCCTTGAGGGAAAAATTTCTGCACTCAACGCGGATGTTGATAGCGAGACCCGAAACATTGAAGTACAGGCGATACTGCCCAATAGGGATGGGCGATTACGCCCCGGTATGTATGTGACTGTGGCGGTTCTATTGCCCGTACAAAAGCGGGTGCTGACCGTTCCTGCCACGGCGATCAATTTTGCGCCGTATGGTGATTCGGTTTTTCTGGTTGAGGTATCCGATGAAACTGCAGATTCCGGTCAGTTGGTTTTACGTCAGCAATTTGTGCAACTAGGTGATAGACAGGGCGACTACGTGGCGGTCCAAGATGGTGTAAGCCTCGGACAACAGGTGGTCAGTACAGGGGTGTTCAAACTGCGCAATGGCCAGAAGGTTGTTATTGACAACAGCAAAGCACCAACCTTTGAAACATCACCAAGGCCTGAAGACGCATGACAGGAAAACTGATATGAGAGTTACAGACATATTCATACGCCGCCCGGTATTGGCCATCGTAATCAGCCTGATCATTATCATTGCGGGCGGTCAGGCTTTTTTGAATCTCAATGTCCGCCAATACCCGCGTAGTGAGAACGCGGCCGTAACAGTGACGACGGCCTATACCGGTGCCAATGCAGAGTTAGTGCGGGGATTTATCACCACACCGCTTGAGCGTGCCATTGCGGCGGCTGATGGCATCGACTATATCCAATCCAGCAGCGCGCAGGGGGTTTCGACTATTACAGCGCGTTTAGATCTTAACGCAGACGCCATCAAGGCGCTGTCTGAAATTAGTTCTAAAGTTGATCAGGTGCGCGGCAACCTTCCGCCAGAGGCCGAGGTGCCTGTTATTAATGTCGAGTCGGCTGATAGCCGATTTGCATCCGCCTACTTGAGTTTCACTTCTGACATTTTACAGCAAAATCAGATAACCGATTATCTCGTTCGTGTGGTGCAACCGCGACTGTCAGCCATTGCCGGTGTCCAGCGGGCCGATATATTGGGTGGCCGTACCTTTGCCATGCGAATTTGGCTCAAACCCGAGCGGATGGCGGCCTACAATGTTAGCCCGGTGCAGGTGCGTCAGGCCCTTGCCGCCAACAATTTTCTGGCAGCTATCGGGCAAACCAAGGGATCACTTGTTCAGGTTAATTTGACAGCCGATACAGATCTTCAGTCCGTGCAAGAATTTGAGCGTTTGGTCATTCGCGAAGAAAATGGCGCCATCATTCGTCTCCAAGACGTGGCCGATGTGGTGCTGGGTGCTGAAGACTATGATACAGAGGTCCGCTTTTCAGGTCAGACAGCTGTTTTCATGGGCATCTGGCCCCTGCCCAATGCCAATAGTCTGAATGTGATCCGAGCAATTCGAAATGAAATGGATTCCATTACCGCTGAGCTGCCCGGTGGATTAACCGGGCGGGTGGCTTACGATGCAACCGCCTACATCGAGAGTGCCATTTCAGAGGTCACCCACACCCTGGTGATAACCCTTTTAATTGTGGTGGCAGTCATTTTTTTGTTTATGGGCTCCCTGCGCTCGGCGCTGGTGCCCCTCGTGGCTATCCCCTTGTCACTCATCGGTGGGCTGTTTCTCATGCAGGTGTTCGGCTTTTCCATTAATCTGTTGACGCTGCTGGCCATTGTCCTGGCGGTGGGGTTGGTTGTGGATGATGCCATCGTGATGGTTGAGAATATCGAGCGGCATCTTCGCATGGGCAAATCACCCAAAGCTGCCGCCATTGCCGGGGCTCGCGAACTGGTCGGTCCGGTTGTGGCTACCACCATCGTTCTGGTGGCGGTCTATGCACCCATTGGATTGCAAGGGGGCTTGACGGGCTCACTTTTCCGGGAGTTTGCCTTTACGCTGGCCGGTGCAGTGACCATTTCAACGGTGGTTGCACTGACCTTATCGCCCATGATGTCGTCAAAGCTGCTCAAGCCCGGCATGGCTGATCGCGGACTGGCAGGGAAAATCTCCCGGAGATTCAAACGACTCAGTACCTATTATGGACGCCTTGTGGAGAGTACGTTGAAGTCCCGTCCGGCTGTATATGCCGTCTGGATCATTCTCGGTCTGGTTGCCATTCCGCTTTATATGATGTCTGCAAAGGAGCTGGCCCCTACTGAAGATCAGGGCGTTATTTTCGGAATTGTGGATGCCGCCGCCAACGCCACCCTCGACCAGACCAGCCGGAATGCGGCGCATGCCAATGATGTATTTATGGACGTGCCCGAAACAAACTACACCTTTCAGATCACGTCACCATCCGGCGGATTCGGCGGGATGGTCGTACAGCCATGGGATCAACGGGAACGGACCATTTTCGAGATATTGCCTGAGGTTCAGATGGGTCTTGGGCAAATACCGGGGATTCAGATGTTTGCCGTAACCCCCCCGGCACTCCCGGGTGGGGGGCAGTTCCCCGTGGAATTTATCCTGGCTTCTACAGACGAACCAGAGAAAATATTGGATGTGGCCCGTCAGTTGCAGATCAAGGCCATCCAGAGCGGGATGTTTGCCTTTCCGCCAATCATCGATGTCAAGATTGATCAGCCCGAAACGGAAATTCAAATTGACCGGGACAAGGTTGCGGATTTGGGTCTCAACCTTCAGCAGGTGGGGAGGGATCTGTCTTCACTGGTGGGGGGCAACTATGTCAATCGGTTTAGCATTGATGGGCGCAGCTATAAGATTATCCCGCAGATAAAGCGAACGGATCGATTGACCGCGGAACAGTTGAGAAACGTTTATGTCAGTGGCCCGGATAATCGGTTGGTGCCCTTGAGCACCATTGCAACCCTTGAGAATCGTACCGTGGCACGTGCCATCAACCGTTTTCAGCAATTCAATGCGGTGACCCTCAGTGGCGTAGCGGTGCGGCCTTTGGATGACGCCCTGCGCTTTCTCGAAGACGAGGCCGCCAAGATTCTCCCGCCCGGCTACGTAATTGACTATACGGGTGAATCCCGGCAGCTGCGCACCGAGGGCAACAAGTTCTTGCCCGCCTTTAGCCTGGCTCTTATCATGATTTTTCTTACCCTTGCAGCGCAGTACAACAGCTTTCGCGATCCCTTTGTCATTATGGCGGGCTCCGTTCCCCTGGCGTTGTTTGGTGCTCTCATTTTTACCTTTCTGCGGATGCCCAATCCCAATGTCGCCTTCTGGACGGATAGCATATCGACGACCCTCAATATATACTCACAAGTGGGTCTGGTAACGCTGGTGGGTGTTGTGTCCAAAAACGGTATTTTAATTGTAGAATTCGCCAATAAGCTTCAACGACAAGGCCGAAGCAAGCATGCTGCCATCCGCGAAGCGGCCCAGACCCGCTTGCGACCCGTTTTAATGACCAGTTTTGCCACTATTGTCGGCTATTTTCCCCTGATCTTAGCCAGCGGCGCCGGGGCTGCATCACGCAACTCCATTGGCCTGGTTTTGGTGGGAGGGATGGCTGTTGGTACGGCATTTACGTTGTTGGTAATTCCATCAATTTACATGCTCATTGCCCGTGAACGCAAGCAAACGGCAGTCGCGGCGACTGATCCTGACGATGTGACCACGGCGTGCTTATTACCGCAGCCCAGTGATTTTAAAGTGCCAGTTGGTTGCCGTTTGACCGCCGAAGACGATTGCCAGTGGACCATCAACTGTAATACCCCCCAAGTGGTTGAGTTGAAAAAAAAGACAGCTTGAACCGCAGTAGTGAACGCAATCAAATTTTTTGATCCGATTACACCAGGTGAAATCCTGCGTAAAGACTTTATGGAACCATTCGGTATCAGCATCAATAAGCTCTCTCGTGACCTTTCTGTTCCTCCCATTTGAAACGTTGATAGCCAACTTCTTAAGTCATCGATGTGACTTAAAATAATTCTTGAGGTTCTGTTAACCCCCAACGTTGCAAAAGCCTGAGGGCTTCAGAGTCAAGGCGCCTGAGGGTGAAGTCGTAGTTCTTTACTTCGAACCCTCAGCAACGTAGAATCTGAAGTTTTCAGGCTTTCCCGAAGGGTAAACAACATGGCAAAATAGGCAAGACCCCTGGAATGCACCGGTGGTTCTATCCAGAAGCTTGCGATGTTGTTATGAATTTGTATATTATTACAATGCATTATCTATTCTCTGTCATGTTGTTTATGCAACCTTGGGGTAATAAAAGCAGATCAGGTTGAGGCCGAGTCTAGAATTGAATATCAGAAGCAAATCGAAATGCTGAAGCAGAAACGCCTTGAAATCGAAAACAAAGTTGCCGAGATGACGCGGTCCGGCGAGGATGCCTGGGAAGATCTAAAATCCGGGGCGGATCTAGCCTGGGAAGCCATGAACGAAGCTATCAAATCGGCAAGATCGAGACTTAGCTGATCCTAAATAGCGATTACCTGTTTTCGAAAATGGGTTTTTTCTTATCCTTAACGATTGAAATTACCTGCCAATCGGCCTCAGGGGAAGCAGTGCTGCCATCGGCAAACGGGTGCAGTTGTCCCTTGGGACTGATGGCCATCAGGGGCAGCGCACGATCCCCCCATGTTTCCAGGTAGTCTTCCCATCCAAAACTTTCCGTCAGCTCAGTACTGCGGAATTCCCAATCCTGTGAGAGCAGACTGGCCAGCTTGGCATAGGTGATGTTGGCAGAAAAGAGCAGCCTTGGGCGCTGCCGAATGGAGGTTTTCCGGCGTGCATTAGTCTCCTTTTCGTACTCCGTTCGTACCGCATAAACCAAGTCTCGGCCGAGTTCCAAACGATAATGCAGGACCGCCAGCGTGTTCAACTCGGCATTGGGCGTTAGCGCCAGCATTGCCCCGACCCCGATCAGGTCTATATAGCGGTCGGCGTGATCCGACAGAGGATTGCCGTAGTAGGTATTCAATCCCTCCATCCGGCTTTGCCTGATGTTATCGCGGTTATCATCGACCAACTGTGGCCGGAACCCGCAATCCAACAAAACTTTGGCCAGGGCTCGTGACACCGGACCTGCTCCGACGACCAGTATGCCTTTGGGAACGGCCTCTGCAACCCCCAAGGCCCGAGCCAGGGGGGCACTGGTCAAACCCTGCAAAACGACGGTACCGATAATCACCAGAAAAGTCAGCGGAACCAGAAAACCGGCTTCGGGATGTCCCACCTGTTCAAGACGCAGGGCGAACAGCGATGAAACGGCAGCCGCCACGATCCCGCGGGGAGCGATCCAGGCCAGCAATTGCCTTTCGCGCAAAGACAGATTTGTACCCACCGTGGCTAACGTCACACTTATAGGACGGGCGACAAACTGCACCGCGACCAGGATTCCAACGCCGGCCCAGCCAAGCTGCACCAACGCATCGGGTTGCAGCCGGGCCGCCAGAACGATGAACAGCAGAGAAATCAGAAGCACGCTGATGCTCTCCTTGAAATTTACCAACTGATCGGTATCGACATCCCTAATGTTGGCCAGCCGCATACCCATTACCGTTACCGCCAGAAGACCGGACTCCCCTTGCATCAGATCCGCTACGGCAAAGACGCCGCAAACCAGGGAGAGCGTAAAGACATTGTGAAGGTAGTCGGGCAGCCAATGCCGCCGTATTAGTCCCCCTGTCAACTGCCCGGCCGCCAACCCCAACGTAAGACCCACCAGAACCATTTTAACGAGGGTCAACATCGTATGGTATATAGATGCTTCAACGCCCGCCAGGATCACCTCGTAAACCAGCACCGCAAGGATCGCCCCGATAGGGTCGATGAGAATGCCTTCCCATCGCAGGATATGCGCGATGGATGCGTTTGGGCGGATTGAACGCAGCATCGGTACAATGACGGTTGGACCGGTCACCACTGTCAATGCACCAAACAATAGGCAGATGTCCCACCCCAAACCGAAGAACAACCGGGTGGCCAGCGTGATCAGAAGCCAGGTTGCCAGGGCACCCACCGAAATCAACCGCCTGATGACGCGGCGTAAGCCGCGAATCTGGTGAAATTCAAGGGTGAGCCCACCCTCGAACAGAATCAACGCGACTGAGAGGGAGACGAAAGGAAACAGCAGATCACCGAAAAGCATATCCGGGTCTAGCCAGCCTAAAAGTGGCCCCGCAATGATTCCTACCAACAGTAAAATGAGGATCGCCGGTATTCGTAGACGCCAGGCCAACCATTGGCATCCGATCCCGGCGACCAGCACGGCTGCAATGATATAGATTGCGTCAGTCATCTGCTATTCCATGTAAGGGGCTGTGTCATGGTGGTGACATTTTAAGACCGCCATGAGAGCACAGGTTGAAGAAAGGCCAAAACGTATGGTGGTAATTTTGAAAATACAAGTTGTCTTTATGATAAACTTTCAAGACAGGAAAAAATCACCGCCGATTTAAAAGACGGTGTGCTTGACTGGTTCTGCCCAAGGTCGAGAAAGCAACACCACGCAAACTAACTGTTAATGCAGGATAATTAAGTCAAAGCCGGGTGCTGACACGATAATCAGTGCCCGCTTGATTTGCTATATATGCTTCTTTCCATTTTGTGGCTAACATGTTGCTTCGATCGACTTATAGCCCCTGTTGCAAGCGCCTCTGAGGCACATTCATTTCTATTGCAGGAGGGCAGGGGTATCAGGCAACCGGTATTCTCTTTAAGAAGAACGTGTGCGCCGCCCCCCGGGTTAGTTGAGCCCCATGCCGATCACCAGACCCACTGCAATCCCCAGGATGACGGCCATCGCCATTTTAGGCAGGGCGTTTGCCAGGCGCTGTGTTCCGTGCTTCAAATCTCGACTCCAATACAAGACATCGTTCGCGTTCGATATGTCAATCAATGCAGCGCATGGATGAAAATGCCCGCTTGCGCTTCGAGCCTTTCCGCCAGTTCCACAACCCTTCGATGATGGGTAAAAACCAATACCTGGGTGATATCCGAAAGCTCGGCAAAGATCTCCAGGCAGACCTTCGTGCGGTTGTCGTCAAATCCGATGAGAATGTCGTCGACCACAAAAGGCATCGGCTCTCCTTTCCGCAGGTATTGCTCGAGCGTTGCAAGCCGTAGCGCCAGATAGAGTTGATCGCGGGTTCCATCACTCATCTGATCTACCGCCACCTCTGCGTCGTCCGGGCGAACGCCCAGTAGAATCGGCACACCGCTTTCGGTCAATTCATCGCGCAGGTTCGCGAAGGAGCCTAAGGTGAGTCTGGCAAACAATTCGCCCGCCCGTGCCAGGACAGGTGCCTGGTTTTTCCGGCGATACGCATCTATGCGCTGCTCCAAAATGAGGGCGGCAATCTGGAGGCGAAGATATTGCTCGATACCGGAAGCCATGGCGGCGAGGTGCTGCTCAGCCTCCTCCGATGCAACGGCGGCCGTGTCGCTGCCGTCTATGGCCTGCATCTCGGTTTGAACCGTTTGTCTCTGGTCGCGCAGCCTGTCACGGGTCGCCTGCAAGACCTTCAGCTCCTCGGAAACACGATCGAGATCATCCCCGACAGCATCGGCATCCAGCGCAACAGCTTCATTTTCGAGATCTTGAATGCTTAACCCATCTCCATTGCGGGTCAGCTCGCGTTCAACCGTCTCGAGCCGCTGGTTCAAATCACGCATGGTCCGGGAACGATCCCACGCCGCTTCGAGCGCATCGTCTGTTTTGGCACTCGCCTGTTTCCGCAGGGTCGCAAGCTGTTCCTCTACCGAACGGATTGTCAGGCCGGCATTTTCGACTTCCGCCGTTGTTTCTTTTTCCTGGGCCTGTATTTTTTCCAGGCCCGCCCTCGCCTCACGTGCCCGGGTCAATTCCCGGTTCAGCTGTGCGGCGACGGATGCAGCCTCTTGGTCATCCGCTTTGAAGCCGATGCCGGCGGCGAATGTCTTCACCTTTAGGCGAAATTGCTCGGAAACCTGGTCAATCCCGTAAATCCGCCGGTGCAGCTCTTCAGACCTGTCGAACTTGTCGAAAAACGCCAGCAGCTGTTCGAAGACCTCCGTGGCCCGTGCCGGGTGGGTATCGGGTTCCAATCCCAACCCGGCGATGGCCTGCACCCATTCCCTAGACCAAACGGCCCTCTCTTTTTCAATCGATGCAAGGTCTTCGCGCGCTCTTTTTTTGTGAACCGACAGGTCTCTCAGCGAATGCTCCCATTGGCGCTTTCTTTCAAGCGCTTCTTCTTCCTTCTCGATACGCTGTTCACAGAGGCTGATCATGGCTTCCAGGCTCATCAGATCCGTATCGACAGCGTCATCGACGCTTGATATTTGCAGGGCAATGCTTTTCCTTAACGCGTTACAGGCCGCAGCCAACGTCTGCGCCTCCCCGGAAACGACCCGGGCCGACCGAAGACCTGACAGCAGGTGGTCTACCTTCAGCAGCCACTGTTTCATCTCCCTGGGCGTTCCGGGGCTTATCTCCAACGGCCCCCAAACAGCCTTCCATTCCTTCTCACAGGCGATTTGGCGGGCTTGAACTTTTTCAGTTTCATCTGCTGTGAATTTGTGACGCGCCTTGAGATCTTCTATCCTCGCTTCGAGGTCCGCTCTTTTTACCACCTGGTCCGAGGCTAATCTGAGTTGGTCCGATATGTGATCCGCTTCGCCGACTTTCTGCTCGTAAAGCGTTGGCAGGTCGGAATCGTGCGCATAGGCGGCGATTTCCTTTTCTGCATCGGCTTTTTTGATGTACTTGCGTTTTATGAGATCCCATCCGGCGTCCCGCAGCGTGCGCGAATCTTCAAGCTCGGCTATTGTCGGCGCATTGCTGGTCCTCAGCAGCACGTTTAAATCCTGTTCCGCATGCTTGCGTTCCTCTGAAAGATCTTTTTTTACACGGTCGAGATCCCTTGCTTCCTCAAGCAGCTCATCAAATCTTTTTTCGAATGCGTCTAACGTTTCGGGCAGAGGCACAACCAATTTTAGAAGGGCATCGATGGTTCCCGAAAACCGTCCAAGTCGTGAGAACTCGTTTTGACATGCCTGGCTGTCTTCCGAAGCACGTTTTTGAGCGTCGTTTAGACGTTTTTCCAGATCACCGGCCCTGCGCGCAGCGGCAACCGCCGCTTTCAATTCACTCAAATCCAGCTTCGAATCGGCGTGTTCGCCAATTTGCTTCTCGATTGTCGCCTGTTCGTCCTCGATATCCTTTGCTGCGCGTTCCGAATTTTCCTGCTTCTGTTCCAAAAGGCTGTGCCGCCTGGCCAGATCGGTGATCCACTTTTTATTGTTGGTCAGCGGTCTTAGCCGTCCGGCATCGGCAACGCCGAGGTCTGGACGGACGCTTTTCAGGAGCTGTTCCGCTTCACTGCGCAGCAGCCGTCGTTTTGCATCTTGCCGGGGACGATCCTGGATCGCCTTTTCGACACTGCCGATCTCTTTGTAAAGTGCCAGAATCACCGCTTCGTTGTCCAACAACTCGGCCCTGACATGGATTTTCCCGGCGTTCTCTTTCAAACGCGCCAGGTTGGCTTCGGCCTTGCTTTTAATCTCTCCGATCGACCGCAGGCGGTTGCGGGCATCTTGTAATGTGTCCCCGAATTCTTCCGGCAGCAGCAGTACCTCCCCCAGGGCATCGATGCGCTCAATGACGGCGCGTCTTTCGGCCAACGCACCTTTTACACGGTTGAATCGATCCAGGCGGCTTTTTTCTTTGCTTTTGCCTTTGATCTCTTCTTCGACCTTTTCAATGTCTTTTACCGTTTCTGCCAGGCCTTTTTTCAGCCGTTTCCATTCTGCAACCGGGACACTCGCCTCCTTGACCCGCCTTTTTGCATCTCTGAAATCGGCGATTGCCTTGTTGACGACCTTGGTGGATGCCCTCGGTTTAAAAAGTTCTTCGGCACCGTTGCGCAGGTCGGACAAAATTTCACGGAGGCTTGCAGTACCCATGGCCGCGCTGAAAAGCGCCTGGCCGAGATCACCGGACTGGTTCAGCAGCTCCCTGCCGCCCTCCACCAGTCTGACATGATCGATGCCATGCAATTTTGTAAACAGGTTCTCATCCATGCCGCCGGGCAAAAACGGCGTTAAAACAGCATCGTCAAGGGACTCGCCGGTGCTTGGGTCCAACAACGTCCCTTTGGTCCCCTTCCTGCGAACGAATTCCAATGTTTTGCCGCCAGACAGCTTGAGTTTACCGCCTATCCGCAATTGCGGGTTGGCGTGGAGAAAGTTGTCATTGGTCCGTACCGGTATGCCGAACAACCATCCGGTGAGCGCTCTCAGTGACGTACTTTTACCCGCTTCATTGTCTCCGTATATCACATGCAGGCCTGATACCCCGTCCGACAAGTCCAATACCGTGTCGGTGAACGGGCCGTATGCGATCAAATCGAACCGGTCGATTCTCATTTCGAACCTCCGCCCGTCAACATCCTTCCAGCCAGCATCTGTTTGGCTTCATTGATAAGACGCTCAAGCGTTTGGGGTTCTTCGAGATTAAAAAGGGCGTCATCCCCGAACGCCTCTGTGGGAATCTTCTGCTTAAGCTCGGAAACGACGTCCTCAAGGCCGCCGATCTCCTCCGGCTTGGATGGTGTCGCCAATATGCCCTCCATCAATTTGCCCAGGGCACCGCCCTCGGCTAACACCGCATCCAAATTCAATTTGCCGGCCGTTGCAATTTCAACTTTTTCTATCCACAGATCATCCCCGGCAATTTCTGCGCCAAGCGCCTTGATCCGCCGCTCGAATCTTTCCGGATATGCCGCCAGCTCATTTGAAATTGCCGTTGCACCTTCGAAACGAACGCGCATGGCGATGGGACGCCCCCGGGTCGACATCCCCTGATTGGAAATGGACATTCGTGCCCGCTCGAGGACCTCTGCCATATCGGATGCATCCGTCAGGTCTATACGGTTGTAAACCCAACGCAGAACATCCAGAGGGCACTTTTCTATTTCGCTCACCGATCCATCCACGACGGTCACGATGACACACCCCTTGGGGCCGGTTTCGCGAATGTGCCGCCCCTGGATGCAGCCGGGAAAAACGATGTGGGGTTCCTCGGACACAAGCTCCTGCTTGTGGACGTGCCCCAAGGCCCAGTATTGATACCCTTTGGATCGCAGGTCGTCTATTTTGCACGGTGCGTAACGTGCGTGGCCTTCGCGGCCATCGAGACTGGTGTGAAGGAGGCCGATGTTGAACATGCCTTTTTCGGCAGCGGCAAATTCCACCGCAATATTTTTATCGACGTGCTGCGTGCCAAAGCTGCGCCCATGAATCGCGACCGGATACTTGTCCAGCCTTACTGTTTCAACTTTTCTCGACGACAGGATCTTCATGTTGGCCGGGACATCGAGCGCCCTGGTCATACGGTTGGCCGCATCATGGTTCCCGGCGACGGCAAAAACAGGTATGTCGTTTTTGCCGAGCCGGCCCATTTGCCTGCTGAGAAATATACCCGTGCTGTAATCTTTCCATTCACCGTCGTACAGGTCGCCTGCCAGCAATACGAATGCGACCTTCTCTTCGATGGCTAAATCGACAAGATTTTCGAACGCTCTGCGGCAGGCGTTGCGAATGGTTTCGGCAGGTGCGGACTCGTATTTGGATAGGCCGCGCAACGGGCTGTCCAGATGCACGTCCGCTGCGTGAAGAAATTTAAACATGACCAGCTCCCCGGGCCTCATTTTTTTCTAAGGTGAGCGTTTTTATAAAAACATTCTATTTTTCATTCATCCATCGATATACAGCATCCCTTTTTATACTGAATTGGTGGAAAAATTGAAATAGAAAGGAATCAAGAAATACATTACGGCCTTTCCGCTACGGCTTGCGGCCGGTCTTGACTTGTCCGAATTAAGCTGTATGTTAATCTCCATACAATCAGGGATGGGAACTCATTGATAGCATAACCAACGGAAACAAGTATCACCACCGGTTATCGGTATTCTCTTACACGTGAACATCGATATGGTCGCGTAACGTACCTGCCTGTTTCCAATGGAAGGAGATGCCGATGCAAACAGTTGAAAGTGGTAAATTCGTGAGTGTGACCTACACCGGAACCCTGGATGACGGCCAGGTGTTCGATTCCTGTGGAACCAGCAACCCCCTCGAGTTTCAGACCGGGTCCGGCCAGCTGATCCAGGGGTTCGAGGATGCCGTTCAGGGCATGGCCCTGAACGAAAAGAAAAAATTCACCATCCAACCGGAAGACGCCTACGGTCTTCGGGACGAAAATCACGTACACGAATTCCCCAGGTTGGAACTGCCGGATGGCGTGGACCCCAAAGTGGGTGAAACGGTCACCTTTTCCACCCCCGAGGGCCATCAGCTACCCGCCCGGCTGGTGAAAATGGACGATGCCAACCTGACCTTCGACCTCAATCACCCGCTTGCCGGGGAGACGCTTACCTTCGAAATCGAAGTGGTGGGCATCAGCGACACCCCCAGCCAGACCCAGGCTTGCGGGGCCGGATGTGACTGCAGTTCGGGGTGCAGCTGCTGAGTCGGCGATGATTTTTACGGACACGGGCCGGCTGACGGATTTTTTCCACGTTCTCGGAAGCAACCATTTCCCCACGCACTTGCTTCGCGGGCCAAAGCCGGTGCTCTTCGAAGCGGGGATCTCCTGCCTGGGACCGCTTTACGTGCAGGAGGTTGGGAAGATGCTGGGAAAAAGCCGGCCGCGGATTCTTTTTCTCACCCACATGCATTTCGACCATTGCGGCGCCGCCGGATTTTTTCAGCAGGCATGGCCCGGGTTAAAAATCGCGGCCTCCCGCTCCGCCGCCGATATCATCGGCCGGACGAACGCCCGGCATACGATTGCACGCCTCAACGAGGCAACGCTGGGCTGGATGGAAAAAGAGGAACCCGGGATTCCCTCGAGGGTGCCCTTTCAACCATTTGCCGTGGACATGATCCTCGCGGACGGGGATTGCATCGACCTTCCGGGCGGGTTGACGGTACAGGTGTTCGAAACACCGGGGCACACCTGGGATTCGCTCAGTTTTTACATTCCCGAAAAAAAGCTGCTGGTGGCCGGCGAAGCCATGGGCTGCGTGTCCCCCACGGGTTTTTTCTCGACGGAGTTTCTGGTGGACTTCGATCATTATATCCAATCCATCGAACGCCTCGCCGCGCTGGATGTGGATATTCTGTGTCAGTGCCACCATCAGGTCTTTACCGGAAAAGACGCCAGAACGGCTATCGGGCGTTCCATTCCCTCCGCGATGGCGTTCAGGCAGCGCGTAGAAGCCCTTTTAAACGAAGAGCACGGCCGGGTGGAAAAGGTGGTGGAACGGGTCAAGGCCGAAGAGTACGATCAGCGCCCCGACCCCAAACAGCCCGAACAGGCCTATCTGCTGAATATTCACGCCAGGGTGAAATGTCTTGCCGCATATCTGTCACGGCCGATCCAATTTTCTCACGAAGACAACATCCGCCAACCCATACCAGGAGCAAGAAAATGAAAAAAATGTTTTTCGTCATACCGGCGCTTTTGATGCTGTTCGCTGTTCCCGCCATGGCCCAGGAGCCGTTCGAAAGGGATGTCATCCAGACATCCGGAGGTAATCTTGACATAACCTTCATCGGTCACGGAACCCTGATGATGACCTATCAGGGAATGGTGATCCACGTAGACCCGTTCAGCCGCCTGGCCGATTATGCCGCCCTGCCCAAGGCGGACATTATATTTCTCACCCACGACCACCGGGACCATCTGGATGAAGCCGCCCTGAAACACGTGCGCACCAAAGACAGCGTCATGGTTTTTACCGCCCGCTGCCGGGAAATGCTGAAGACCGACGGGATCGTCATGCAGAACGGCGATGTCAGAGTGGTGAACGGCATCAAGGTCGAAGCGGTCCCGGCCTACAACCTCGTGCACAAGCGGGAGAACGGCCAGCCGTTTCATCCCAAGGGGGTGGGGAACGGTTACGTGCTGACCTTTGGCGAAACGCGGTTGTACATTGCCGGTGACACGGAAAACATCCCGGAAATGAAGACCCTGGAGCAGATCGACTACGCCTTTTTGCCCATGAATCTGCCCTACACCATGACCCCCGAAATGGTTGCCGACGCGGCCATGGGCTTCAAGCCGAAGGTGCTTTACCCTTATCACTACGGGGAAACAGACCCCCAGAGGCTGGTTACCCTGCTCCGGGACGACCGGAGCATAGAGGTCCGCGTGCGAAAAATGAGATAACTTGTGGACGCAACGATTGTCATACTGATCATTTCCGGTTGCGTGCTCCTGGCCGCGCTGACCCTCCTGCGCCGTCGCCGTGAAAAAGCGCCCCAGGACATGTGGCCCCAACGTGAAGACCCGCTGCGCCGCATTGCCGCCCTCAAGGCCCAGCACCCCTCGGCAACGGATCAGCAGGCCTGCGACCTGATCGAAAAAAAATTGAGCCGCATCAACCGCACCTTTTCCCTGAAAACGTCCATTGCCCCCAAAAAGGTCTACGCCATGGCGGCCGACCTCACCCGGGACATTGCCGCCATCTATTACCCGGACACCGCAAATCCGGTTTTAAGCGCCTCTCTGGCAGACCTTTTGAAGCTGGACGAGCGGATCGTCAGCCGGCTCACCACCAAAATCCAGGAGTTCCCCCTGAAAGCGGTCAAGGACGTCAGCATCGAGAAAATCCTGGCCGGCAAGGCCTTCTATGACTCGAAAGTGAAAAACAAGCTGGAATGGATCAAAAAGTACAAAACCCTATACTCCCTGGGCAACCACGCCTGGTTGGCCTACAACGCCATAAACCCCTGGTACTGGGGCCGTAGGCTGGCCTACACCTCGACTCGCGAGATTACCTTCCGCTACCTGCTGACCTGGATCGTCACCATTGTGGGCGAGGAAGCCATGGCCGTGTACGGCCGGCGGGAAATCAACACCCGCGACGCTGTTTTTGAAAGGGATCTAGCCTTTGCCATGGTGGACCTGGCACGCACGCCCCCGGACACTTCGGCAAAAGCCTATGCAACGGTGATGGACCACGTGCTGAACCACGCCCACCTCAACGACGCGGTGCGGGTCGATGTGCTCCGCGCCCTGGTTGCGAAAAGGCCTCCCGGCGAATGCCGCGTCGAAGGAACCTACACCATGGGGCAAACCCGCAGGTTTCTGGCGGCCCTCAAAAAGGTGGCCACGGCCGATGGAAACCCGCCGCCGGAGATGCAGGCCAGGTTGGATGCCGTTGCCGCGGCTCTTGCAAAACCGCGTGAGAATGATGCCGTTTAGCGCCCTTGGCCGTCCCTGGCATTTTCAAGGCGGCAACAAAGGCATCTTTGGGCTAGAGCATTTGCCATATATATGTTTCCTTTCAAGATCGGATTGGAAGGTGGCGGGATTAGGGCATACGGAACGTTTATCTGACAAGCACTATAGCGAGTGTAACGCAACAAACACAACGAATACAATAAACGCAACTAACGCAATGAACACAATAACTCATGATATTGTCCACCACTAAAGGAGAATGTATGCCTACCCTGTTCGATCCCGTGCAACTGGGGGAATTGTCTTTACCCAACCGTATCGTCATGTCGCCGCTGACCCGTTGTCGGGCCGGCAGGGGCAGGGTACCCAATGCGCTGATGTCCGAATACTACACCCAGCGGTCCAGCGCGGGTATGATCATCAGTGAGGCCACATCGGTTACGCCCATGGGGGTGGGATACCCCGACACGCCCGGCATCTGGTCGGATGAACAGACCGGGGGCTGGAAACAGGTTACCCGCGCCGTGCATGCCGTCGGGGGCCGGATTCTCCTGCAGTTGTGGCACGTGGGCCGCATTTCCGATCCGAGCTATCTCGACGGCGAAATGCCGGTGGCTCCCAGCGCCATTGCCGCAAAAGGGCACGTCAGCCTGCTGCGGCCCAAGAGAGCCTACCCCGCGCCCCGTGCCCTGGAAACCAGGGAGATCCCCGGCATCGTCGCCGCCTATCGACGGGGAGCCGAAAACGCCCTGAAAGCCGGTTTCGACGGCGTCGAGATACACGGCGCCAACGGCTACCTGCTGGACCAGTTCCTGCAGAGCACGACCAATCGACGCACGGATGATTACGGTGGGAGCATCGAAAACCGTGCACGTCTGCTTTTGGAAGTAACCGATGCGGCCGTGTCCGTATGGGGTCCCGGTCGTGTAGGCGTACACCTGGCCCCCCGGTGCGACGCCCACGACATGGGCGACGACAACCCGCCGGCAACCTTCGGCCATGTCGCCGGGGAACTGGGCAAACGCGGTATAGCCTTCATCTTCACCCGTGAGCACTTCAAGGCTCCTGCCCTGACGCCTGCGTTGAAAAAGGCCTTCGGCGGCAGCCTCATCGCCAACGAACAGTTCACCCGGGAAAGTGCCACCCGCTTGCTGCATGAAGGCACAGCCGATGCCGTGGCTTTCGGCAAAGCCTACATCGCCAACCCGGATCTCCCTGAGCGTTTTCAAAAGCGGGCGCGCTTGAACGCACCCGACACTAGCACTTTCTATGGCGGCGGTCCCAATGGATACACCGACTACCCGACGCTGGAAGCCTGAAGGCTGCCGCAGCGGCCATAAAAAACCGAGGCCGGCGGGTGTCCCTGTTCCATGGAGACGGCTTGATCATGGAAAGAGGTGAAGCATCCCCTTGCTCTTGCCTAAGGTGAACGTCTTGATCAGTTTTCCTGCCTGACCATGTCCAGGATCTCGCGTATCGCTTCCTTCGAGGAAGCGGGTCCGTAGAGTTCTCCCCAGCCTTTCTGAAACTGAAACAACCCATCGTAGGCGGTGTCGTGGAAGGATCTGATTCTGTGGGGGATCCCCCTTTCTTTCAGAATTGCCTCCACGAGCTGAGCCTCGAGGATGCTTTCCAGGGCCGCGATGCGAATGTAGGTTTCCATGCTTTTTCCTTCCCGGTTGGCCCGGCTGTCGCCGTCAGCCTCGCGAGGTGGTTATTGCAAGTCTTGAAATCGGGCTTACATTAATATCAAAGCCGAACGTCGGCAAGCAGAAAAGCCGCGGCGGCAGAATCCATTGCCGGGGGAGACGGCGGCGCCCGGGACTAAAGGGGGACGATATGAAACCACCAACCAAAATGACCCGCCGGACATTCATGGCGGCGGCCGGCGGAAGCATGGTCGCCATCGGGCTGCCGGGCGTGTTCGTCAAGCTGACGGCCGCCGACAATCGGGCCCTGGCCGCAGAACTGAGGCCGGATGGACGTCCGCGAATTCCGCCCGGCCAGCATGCCGTGAAAGCCCTGTCCGACATGGGCGGCGTGCCGGGCGCCGGCCGGACGCCGGAGTGGCGCCTCGTCATTACGGGTGCGGTGAAGAAGCCGACGACCCTGACCTTTGCGGACCTGTTGAAACTGCCGCAGGCTTCGCAAACGTGCGACGTGCACTGCGTTACCGGATGGACGCTGCTGGATTCCCGATGGCAGGGGGTTTCCCTGCAAACCATCATGGAAGCGGCCAACGTCGACAGGCAAGCCGGTTATGTCGTTTTCGAGGCTCCCGGCGACTACTCCAGCAGCATTCCCATTGCCGACGTTCACAAGGGCAACGTCCTGCTGGCCCACGGGTTTTCAGGCCAACCGCTGCCCCCGGCCCACGGCGCGCCTTTGCGGGCCCTCGTGCCTGACCGCTATTTCTACAAAAGCGTCAAGTGGGTCCGGCGCATCAAATTCACCATCGAGGACGAACCCGGGTACTACGAAACCCGGGGGTACAGCAACAGTGCCGATCCGTGGAAAGAGGAACGGTTTGACGACGGCTAAGTAGTCACCTTCGGCTAAAGTCGAGGGCTTGTGGGACCCAGGAGGAGTTATGGCATTTTACATCGTGCAGCACGGTCTGAGTATGCCCAAGGATCAGGACCCGGAGCAGGGTCTTGCGCCCGAGGGCATCGAGGAGGTTAAACGCATCGCCGGGGTTGCCCGGAATTACGGTGTCGAGGTGGAACGAATCCTGCACAGCACCAAAAAGCGGGCCCGGCAAACCGCAGAACTCATAGCCGCCGTGCTCGAACCGCCCTCCGGCATCGAGGAGATCGCCGGCATCAAGCCCATGGACGACGTGGCCGCTTTTGCCGCCGGGGTCGATTTTTCGGCCAATACCATGGTGGTGGGCCACCTGCCCTTCCTGGAACGCCTGGCGTCCTTCCTGATCACCGGGCGTTTGGAGCCCGTGGTTTTCAAACTGCAGAACGGCGGCATCCTGTGCCTCGATCGGTTCGCCCACATGGAAGCCCCCGCCGCCAAGTGGGCCCTGATGCCCGCGGTAACCTGATACCGGGATGCACCTCTAGGGGCGTTCCCCGGCCAGGGCACACCCCAGGGCCTCCCGGTTGGTTTCGCGGACGGTCGCGATAACCGCCTCGGCCAATTTGTCCCCGATGGCATATTCTTCGTCCACCACGGCATCGGCCCCGGCCTCCTTCAGGCTCTGGCTGGCCACGTGGTAACGGCTGCGGACCACGATTCTAGATTCCGGCAAGAAGGTTCTTAAATTGTGGATGATCTCCCTGGCCGACCTGGGATCCGGCACGGTCACGGCCACCAGACAGGCGCCCTGGATGCCGATGTGGTTGATGACATCGCTGTTGGTGGCATCCGCCATTTGCACCGCAAGCCCCCTGTTGCGCGCCAGAGCGGCGGTTCGGGGGTTCAGTTCGACCACCTTCGGTGAGATGCAATCTTCCAGCAACACATCCGCCACCCTCTGGCCGGCGGGGCCGAAGCCGATGATGAAAATGTCGGGGGCCGCATCCGCCTCTTGATCTTTGACGATGCCCGGAACGCTGAAGGTGGGACGATGCTTCAGAATCGACATGGCCTTTTCTGAAAGAGGCAGGGCATACGCGGCCATGTAGGGCGCCAGGAACATGGACAGGATGGTGACGGTGACAATCATGTCGAAATTGTCCCGGGTCAACGAACCGCCCCGAAAAGCCACCGTGGCCAGGACAAATGAAAATTCCCCGATCTGGGCCAGGGTGATGCCGGTTGCCAGCGAAAACAGGCGCCCCATGCGAAACCCCATGCAAATGACAAAAATGATTGCCGTCTTCAGGGCAAACACGACCGCGAGCCAGAACAGCGCCTGGGCCACATGCGCCAAAAGCCAGGACGGGTTGGCCAGCATGCCGATGGAAGTAAAGAAAAGGGTGACGAAAAGGACACGCAACGAACCGATGTCGGAACGGATTTGAGTGGCAAATGGAGATTCGGCCAGGAGCATGCCGGCGATAAAAGCCCCCAGCGCCGGGGACAGACCGACGGCATGGGCCGCCCAGGCCGAGCCGACGGCCGCGGCAATGGCCATGAGAACCACCAGTTCACGGTTGGCAAAAAGGTTTCCCGTCATGAGAACCCTGGGAATGAACAGGTAAAACAGCAGGAAAAAGACCACGGCCAGCCCCCCCGCGGCGGCCACTGTTTTGGCGATGTGAGCGGCGACGTGCCCCAGTCCACCGCCCGTCCCCAGTATGGACACTAAAAGCACCAGCGGCACCACGGCCATGTCCTGGGTCAACAAAACGGCCAGGGCGTTGCGGCCGTGGACGGAATCGATGGCCATGCGGTCCACCAGCACCCGCAACACGATGGCGGTGGAACTCAAGGCGATGATGGCTCCCATGGCCAGGGCCTGCGGCAGGGGGCCGAGCAGCACGAAAATAAGGGTGAACACGCCCAGGGTCGCTGCGATCTGGAGCATGCCGATGAAAAAGGCCCGGGCGCCCATGCGTTTGATGCGGCCGAAGGAAAACTCGAGCCCGATGGAAAACAGCAGCAGAGCCACACCCAGTTCGGCTACTTGCTGCACCGCGGCCTTGTTGAACAGAATGGGCCCCAGGACCGCCCCGGAGAGCAGGTAACCGACGATGGCACTCTGTTTGAGGCGCTGGGCAACGACCCCGAACAGGAAAGCCACGCCCAACAGCAAAACGATCTCCATGATCAGATTCCAAATGTCCATGCACCGCATCCTTTCTGAAGTTATTGATGATATGGTGCTTTGAAAAATAAACCGCCACCTTCCGCTCCAGTTGTGAAACGGAACAGCTATATGGCAAATGCGCTACGTGTTGCACCTACCGCGTTCGGAACTAGCGTGGTTGACAGAAAAACGTCCTGAAAATATCAGGGACGGCCTCTATTTCGAGTTTCAATCGGAACATACTTATGGCAATGGGTATATATACCGGACAACGTCCATCCCAAGGTTGCAACGTTGGGGGTCACCGTTGACCGTCGGATGTCATCCATAACATCATTCAAAAAGGAGGACAACATGCTCATCCTCAGTGAAAAGACCGGGGCGATAACCACCATCATCATCAATCGCCCCGAGGTGAAAAATGCCGTGGACAGGGATACGTCCCGGGCTCTGGCCGACGCCTTTCGGGACTTCGAAAGCGATCAAAAAGCCCGCGTGGCCGTGCTGACCGGAGCGGGCGGCACCTTCTGCGCCGGAGCGGATTTGAAGGGGTTGACCGAGGGCCGCATCCCCCGTCTGGCGCCCGACGGTGACGGCCCCATGGGGCCCAGCCGCATGCGTCTTTCCAAGCCGGTCATCGCCGCCGTGGCCGGATATGCCGTGGCCGGCGGACTCGAACTGGCCCTGCTTTGTGATCTGCGCGTCATGGAAGCGGATGCCGTTTTCGGCGTTTTCTGCCGGCGCTGGGGCGTTCCCCTCATCGATGGCGGAACGGTCCGTCTCCCGCGACTGATCGGCATGTCCCGGGCCATGGACCTGATTCTCACCGGACGACCGGTTGAAGCGCAGGAAGCCATGGCCATGGGGCTGGCCAACCGGGTGGTTCCCAGGGGCAAGGCCAGGGAAGCGGCCGAAGCGCTGGCTGCGAAAATCGCCGCCTTTCCCTGGAACTGTGTGCTTTCCGACCGGCGTTCGGCCTACGAAGGTGCCTCCCTGCCATTTGACCAGGCCATGGCCCGCGAATTCGAACTGGGCATGGGCACCGTGGAATCCGGCGAAACGCTCAAGGGGGCCTCGCGTTTTGCCGGCGGCGAAGGCAGGCACGGATCGTTCGAATAGTAGATATTATTATTTTCGGTTTAGCGCTGGGTTAGCTTCCATCCTCATCCGAAGAGGCACCGTCCTCCCCCGGGACTTTTTCGACCGATTCCGGTTTCAGCGAGCGGACATCGGGGAGAACATCCCTGAAGGCCAGGCCGTAAATGTCCCAGATGGTAATGAACAGCGCCGCGATGATGGGGCCGATGATGATGCCGGGGACCCCGAACATGAAGATACCGCCCATGGTGCTGAAAAAAATCATCAGCTCGTGCATCTGGGTGTCCCTGCCCACCAGGGCCGGCCGCAGGATGTTGTCCAAACTACCCACCACGATGGCGCAAAACAGCGCCAGACCCGCCGCCTTGTAAACCGCACCGCTGGCGGCCAGAATGATCGCCGCGGGAATCCAGATCAGGGCGGTTCCTATGCCGGGAATGATCGACAGCACGGTCATGATCGTACCCCAAAACAGGGCACTGGGAATCCCCACCACCGCAAAGGCGATGCCGGACAGCCCCCCCTGCAGGATGCCTATGACCGCCGTTCCCTTGAGGGTCGCCCGGGAAACAGAGGTGAACTTTTCCAGAATGCGGCGCTCGTCTTGGTCTTCCAGTGGCAGGTAGTAGAGAATCCTGTAAAGCAGTTTGTCGCCGTCCATGAGCAGAAAAAACATGGCGTACAGCAGCACAAAAAGCATGAACACAAAATTGACGGTCCCGAAAGTAAAGGCGGACAGATGATTGATAAAAAAGCTGCTGATCCGGCCGACGGCCTCACCGGCCTTTTTGAGGATCACCTCGCGGTGCGCCATCACGTTTTCCGCATAGGGAAGGCCCTGCAGCCTGGCTACCAGGGCATCGGGTTCGGTCATCTGCTTTTCGATCCAGGGCTTTACGCTGCCGCCAACCTTGATCGCCTGGTTGGTGACGATGCCGAACAGGCCGACCAGAGGCAGCAAAATCACCAACAAAATAACGAGAATGGTCACCCCGGAAGCCGGGGCGCGCCTGCCGCCAAACCCTTTGGTGATGCGGCTGTAAAGGGGGTGGGCCAGGGCCGCGAAGATCCCGGCAAGAAAAACGGCCATCAGGAAACTGCGGATCATGGCAAAAAACAGCGCCGAGATGAACACCACCAGCATCAGCAAAACGATTTTGCTGACCGTATCCTTTTTCATTGCTTCCCCCGGTTTGAGATTCCTTTGACGTGGTTCAGCCGTATTTCTTCCTCAACTGTTCACGTTCTTCCCGGCTCAGTGAATTCAGGTAGGACTTCCACCCCGGACACCAGCCGATGTGCCATTTCCATATGCGCCCCAGGAGGGAACGGGGTGCGCCGTCGTATTTCGCCCGGAGTTTACATTTTTCACAGTTGCTCACGGTGCTTCCCCTACATTTTTTGCGTCCACTTGCCGCTTTCGTCCTGGATCCACTCCCCCTTGTCGGCCTTTTCCGCGATCTGCTTGGCCCGGCGCTGCCCAACGACAAGGGCGCTGGAACCGGTTTTCTTGGCGATCGCTTTGTAGACGGCCTGTCGGTCCTTGTTCTCCTCCGCGACGACATCCGCCTTTTCCTGAACGCTACCGACAAATTCGAGCAATCCCTGGTTGTTCTCGCCGACAATTCCCTTTTGTTTGAGTTCGATAATCGCGGGCAGCCTTGCAGCCATGCGGGCCTTGATTTCCCTGGCCCCGCCCCAGGCCGCGGTTGCGACGATGCCCACAACCGCTGCCAGAATCAACATCTGGATAAGGATATGCTTGCGCTTCATGTTGTCATCTCCTGTCTGGCTGTAATTATTCATCCACCTGGGTTTCCGCCGCCTCTTCGTCCAGGTCGCTGAAAAAGTCATCCAGCTCCTTGTCGATCTTGATGTTAAGGTCGATGGTGATGTGAATGGGCTCCACCTTGATGGGCGCCACCTCCACCTTGCTCTCGGATTTGATTTCGTGCCGGGTGCACCCATAGCCCCCTATCAATAGAATCACACCAACTATCGCCAGACCTCGCCGAATCATTTTTTTCTCCTCACCTCAATAGTTCCAGAAGGTTCCTGTACGCCAAAAGATCGTTCAAGGGCACCTTGAAATTGACATCCAGGGAGATTCCCTGGAATTCCGAACCCCGGCTGTCCGCCCCCACCCGTGCGAATCCGCCGAAGGTTTCATCGTACTCGAACGGCAAAATCCTACCGGGTTTTCCATTGAATTGCAAGCGCATGCGCAGGGTCTCTTTCTCGCTCACCAGTCTGAGCTTGGCCCATTCGTAGTCGAAATCCTTGAGCGCTTCGCGGGCCAGATCCACCTGAAAATACTGCCGTGTTCCCTTGGGAATGCCCGCCATCAGGGCGTCGGTGCCGTGCAGGCTGATTCTGCCGCCGTCGCCGGGTGTGGAATACAAAAAACCGTCCTGAAAATGGATGCGCCCCCGCTCGATCGATACCGGGATGCTGCCGTTCACCGTACCGTCGCCCCTGGCATCGGCGACGGCCAGCTGTTCCAGGATGGCGGCCAGGTTCAGGCGGTCGCAGTCCAGGCGCAAATCATATGCGTCGATGCCCGGTGTAATGCGCATGGGCTGCAGGCGAATCTGGCCCCCGCACCATCCCAAGCGGCCCTTTTCCACAAAAAGGGTCCGGTGGGGCTCCATTTGAAAATGGAAGCGGCCGTTTTCGATGTTGAAGTTTCCCATCGTGGCCCGGTCGAATGTCAGGACCTGGCTGGGTCCGGTGGTCACGTGCGGTAAATCCGGAAAGCACACCTCCGTATTCAGGTTCTCCACGGCCAGATCCCTGTCGGGGATGCGGATGGCGGCCCCGTCCATCCCGGCGCAGGCGGATGCATGCATTCCTTCGGCGGCGTAGGCGCCTTCGAACTCACCGTGCAGAGCGCCTTTTACATGGATGCCGGCCGCGCCTTCCACAAAACGCCCCAGATCGATTTCCGCTGCGGTCGCCGGCCGCGACAGGGAGGCCGACGCCTGGGCCCGGAGGGGCCCGCCGGCCGGAAACCGCAGCCCGGCGGAAAAATCCAGCGACAGCTCCGGCAGCTGCTTATTGAGATGATGCCCCTCGATAACGAGGCCCTCGCGCTGTTGCCCCACGGTCATGCCGAGGGATCCCATGTCGAGATGCTTCCACTGCATGCGGGCCACGGAAATCAATCCTTTGGTGGCGGCCCTTTGAACCGGCCACTCCCAGGGTATCCGTGCCGTGATGCCTGACAGTATGACCGAAAACGCCGGCGCCGCCAGGCTGGATTCCGCCAGGTCCACACATCCTGTGAAGATCGGCGCCGATCCCTTGCGGCCGTGCATCTCCGCCCGGCCGCGAATTTCCGGGATGACGACCCGCACCGTTGAAGCCGTTCCAGCCTCCCCTGCGACGGCATCGATGCCGGATACCTGGATATTGACGGATGCGTCGGGCGACAACAACCCGCCGGGGTTTTGGGCGGCGACCTCACCTTTCAGCACCAGCTTGCCGGCCCTGACGGTTCCCCCGGCGACGCCGGCCGCAATCCCGCTCACCGACAGGGCACCGGTGCCCCTTACACGACCCCCGGTTCCCCGCACGCGCACCTGGTACGACGGAACACCGGTATCTACCCTGACATTTCCCCAGGTCAGTGCCAGGGGCGTGGGGGTACGGGCACCGGCCGCCGGAATATCGGAAACGGCAAGGCGCCAGTCACCGCCGGCCGCATAGCGCCCGGAGATAGCGGTGGTCAGAAGCAGCTCTTTATTGGGTAAAACGGAATGCCCGGCCGACCGGGTGGATGCGGGCAGCCGCGTAACGGCCTGCAGGGACATATCCGCAACATGGGGCTGCACGACAACGTCGCCGCTCAGGCTTTCCACGATGAAGGCTACCGGCGACGGCACTGTCAGGTTGCCGGCCTTTATATCGAACCGATCGTCGTCGGTTTGCTGCACATTCACGTACAGGGCTTTGTCCGCCTGCCCCGCAGCCGCGGCGGCAGCAAAATCGATGCCCTTTAAATGCACATTCAGGTCGTCTGACGCCAGGCTGAAAACGAGTCCTTCCACCGCCAGAGGATCCAGTCGTACGGTCGCACCAGCCCGGATATCGACCATCCCGGCAGCCTTCAGGTCCGGAGCAAGGGCATGGGTAACAGCCCCGGCCAGGGTCGCCATTTTCTGCAGGGAAAGCGACTGCCCTCTCAGGGAGACGTCCCCCCGGGCATCTTCAAGGCGCCACCGGGCCGAAACCATCACCTTTTCGCCGCAGGGGCGGAGGGTCAGCATGGCGTCCACCCTCCCGGCGGGTTCGAGCCTGGCCGTCAGGTCGAAGGGGATTTGCCACTTTCGGCCGCGCCACTCGAGATTCAAGGTTGCATGGCCGAGCCTGATGTTTCGCAGATCGACGGTCGGTGCGGTCGATGCTGCCGACGATTCCAACGGCAAACGCTCCGATGACGCCGGCGCTTTGGCGAATTCGATGCCTCTGACGGCGACGCCGTTATCGTCGATCGACACGTTCAGGCTCAACCCGCTGATGGTGATGCCATCGATACGTTTTTTGTACAGGCCCCACGGGGTGTAGTCCACGTGGATCGCATCCACGACCAGCCCGGCTTCATCATCGCGGCCGATGACCACCGCTCCGGCATCGAAGCCCGTCAGCCCGATGTGGTGGATGCATCCCTGGCGCCAGCCGATGCCGTTCTTCAGGGCCAGCTCCGGCAGGATCCTGTTCTCCAGCAAGCCGGGCAGAAGCAGCCACAGGCCCGCCAGCCCCAAAAACAGGATGAAGCCGGTGACGAAGAGTGTTAAGGATATCTTCCTGAAAGTCATATCGGTGTTTTAGAGTGGTTACCAGAAAAACGTTCCGAATGGCGTGCCTGGCCGTCCCTGATATTTTCAAGGCGGCATAATATTACCATTCTGCATGGCTGTCCGGGTGCCCCGCCGGATTGATGATGGTTCCATTCTATTATGAAATCCTTCCCTTTACAATCCGCGCATGTCGTTTCTTTCACGACGACATGCGCGGATTTTAGAAGGCTTCATTCAACATGACGTAGGGGAAAAAACCGTAGCGGCTGATGCCGATGTCCAGGCGGACGTTGATTTTCTCCGTTTTGTTGAGAGTGAAACGCAAACCCGCGCCCCCGGCAACCTTGGGATCGAAATCCTCCATGGTGGCCGCGTCCGGAAACGCGTCCCCAACGGCACCGAACACGGCCCCACCCCAACGCCCATTGGCAAAAAAATTGATTGGGAAACGGTACTCCGCCCTGATGGCCGCCGCGTTTTTATCCTTGAAAACATTTTCGTAAAGCCCGCGCATCGGGGGGGTGGGATATTCATAGAAAGGCACCTCACCACTGGTCAGGACCATGGATGCCTGCAGGGCCAAAACACCGTCCTCGAACACAGGGCGGTAGTGTCTGAAATCCAAAGCGTAGCAGTCGTAATCGAACTCACTGCCCATCCATTCCCGATAGATCCATGCCCAGACCTTGTACCAGCTCCCCTCCGAAGGAAAAAACAGGTTGTCGCGGGTGTCCCATTCGACCACCGGCCCGACACCCGATTGGATTCCACCCCGGGTGCCGACAAGGTCACCCCGATCGATCACGCCGCCGGATTTCTCATCTGCAATGCGGGTGTTTTTCCAATCGAGGGTCACGCCCGCACGGAGACCACCGATAACCGTATGAGTTAACCAGGGCTGCACCGTGATATACTCGTCGGTGTAGGTTTCCTCCAGGTCATCGATCTGATCCGGCCCAATTCCCGATCCATTCCCGATGCCGAAAAAGCTGGTGGGCCAATTCAGGTAGGCCACGTTCATGAAAAGCCTGCCGCGCTGTTCATTGAAATATTTCTCCGGGGCCAGCCTCAAGAAAAACTGGTTCTCGAGGGTGTAGGCCGCCATCAGCTGCAGGTTGTCCGGCCGCGATTCGACCCGCTCGTCTCCATCCCTCAAGGTGAACACGGCACCACCACCCAGGGCCAGGCTGGTTTCGGGGGTATAATAAATCACCGGAAAGGGGGTAACACCCAGGCCGCTTGTGTGCGCTTCGCCGGAGGCACCTGCGGAACCGGCTTCCACCACGGTTTTTCCGGTGGCAGCGGTATCGTCGGCGTCGGTTGTTTCCAATGCTTCTTCCGCACCGGCAGCCAACGACAGACACAGCAACAGACAGATAAGTATCAGAAGATGTATAGGTAATTTGGTTGGTACGATCATAAGCATCAAAAAACAAAATTCCCTGAATTTTTTTCAAAGAAAAAATTCAGGGAATTTTGTTTTTTACATACCGAGGTAGGCCTTTTTGACCTCTTCGTCGACCATCAGGTTTTGACTGGTGTCGGACAGAATGATCTTGCCGTTCTCCATCACATATCCCCTGTGCGCCACTTTCAGCGCCAGGTTGGCATTCTGTTCCACCAGAAAAATGGTGGTGTTGTTTTCCGTGTTGATCTTTTCGATGATTTCAAAAATCTGTTTGACCACCAGGGGCGCCAGCCCCAGGGATGGTTCATCGAGCAGCATCAGGCGCGGTCTGGCCATCAGCGCCCGGCCCACGGCCAGCATCTGCTGCTCGCCGCCGCTGAGCGTGCCGCCGGCCTGGCCGCGCCTTTGAGCGAGAATCGGAAACAGCTCGAAGATGTATTCCATGTCCCTCTTGATCTCGGCGGTGTCGGTTCTCAGGAAAGCGCCCATGTCGAGGTTTTCGCTGACCGTCAGGTAGGGAAAAATGCGGCGCCCTTCCGGTACCTGGCAGATGCCCAGCGCGACGATCTCGTTGGGCGACAACCCGCCGATGGGCTGCCCCATGAAAAGGATCTCCCCGCTGCGTGGTGGCACGACACCGGATATGGACATGAGGGTGGTGGTTTTACCGGCGCCGTTGGCGCCGATCAGGGTGATGATCTCTCCTTCGGATATCTTTATATCGACCCCTTTCAGGGCCTGGATATTACCGTAATACGTTCTGATGTCCCTGACTTCAAGCATCCACGTCTTCTCCCAGATAGGCCTTGATAACGTCTGGGTTGCTCTTGATCTCTTTGGGCGTACCCTCGGCTATTTTTTTACCATAGTCCACCACGTAGATCATATCGGACAGGCTCATCACCAGCTTCATGTCATGTTCGATCAGCAGAATGGATATCTTTTCCCGGTCGCGAATCTGGATGATGAGATCGTCCAGCTCCCTGGTTTCCCTGGCGTTCATACCGGCGGCGGGTTCGTCCAGCAGCAGGATGAAGGGCTCGGTGGCCATGGCCCGTGCAATCTCGAGGCGCCGCTGGGCGCCGTAGGGCAGGTTCTTGGCATACTCGTTCACGTATTGCTCCAGCCCGATTTTCTCGAGCATCGCGTAGCTGTCCACCAACACCTGCTCCTCTTCCTTCCGGGTTCTCGGGTTGCGGAAGATCGCCCCGGGAATACCGGCATGCATGCGGCAGTGGCGCCCGATCATGACGTTTTCCAGCACGGTCATGTTCTGGAAGAGCCGGATGTTCTGAAAGGTGCGTGCCAGGCCCTGTTCGGTCACATGATTGGGTTTGAGCCCGTTGAGTTTCTTCTTTTTTTTGCCTTTCGGAGCGATCAGCATCTCACCCCTGGTGGGTTTGTAGATGCCGGTAATGCAGTTGAAAAAGGTGGTCTTGCCGGCGCCGTTGGGGCCGATCAGGGCGACGATCTGGTTCTCCTGCACCTCGAGATCCAGGCTGTCCAGGGCGCGCAGGCCCCCGAAATCCTTGGTCAGCTCTTTTACTTGGAGAATCGGTTCCATGCTATGTTTGCCTGTTTTTCTCGAACTTATAGGTTCGGCGGACGTTGCTGATAATGCCCTCGGGCCTGAACACCATCATGATCACCAGAATGGCGCCGAACATCAGCATGCGGTATTCGGAAAAGGCCCGCAGGTATTCCGGCAGCAGGATCAGAACCATGGCGCCGCAGATCACACCCAGGATGGAGCCCATGCCGCCCAGCACCACGATGCAGAGGATGATGATCGACTCCCAGATGGTGAAACTGGCCGGGTTGATGAAGGTCGTTTTGGCGGCGAACATGACCCCCCCCAGGCCGGCCCACGTGGCTCCCAGGCCGAAGGCGCTCAGCTTGGTTTTCCACTTGTCGATACCCATGGCCTGGCAGGCCACCTCGTCCTCGCGCAGGGCTATCCAGGCCCTGCCCAGTCGCGAGTCCTGCAGGCGCCGCACCACGAAGATGGTGAATATGGCCATACCCACCATCAGGAAATAGATGTAAATGATGTTCTGCTGCAGGGACAGCTCCATACCGAAGAACCCGGGCCGGGGGATGTTGGCGATACCGCTGGGACCGTATGAAAACTCGTTCCAGTTCTCCATGATCAGGCGGATGATTTCGCCGAACCCCAGGGTCACGATGGCCAGGTAGTCGCCGCGCAGCCGCAATACCGGAAACCCCAGAACGACGCCGAAAATGCCTGCGAACAACGCGCCGATGGGCAGCACCGTCCAGAACCCCAGGCCGAAGTGCAGGTTTAAAAGCGCGTAGGTGTAGGCGCCCACCAGGTAGAAGGCCACGTACCCCAGGTCAAGGAGGCCGGCCAGGCCGACCACGATGTTGAGGCCCAATCCCACCACCACGTAGATCAGGGCCGTGGTCATGATGTTGGTCTGGTACATGGAGAACGCGAAGGGGAAGATCACCACGAAAATGGCAAGGGCTGCCAGCGCCGGCAGATAGATTTTCCTGTTTTGCGTGATGCGCTGAACCATCGACTGCCGGTCTTCGCCGATATCGGCTTTCTTGACGCCGGCCTCCTTGCGCCTGATGAAAAACCGCCACACAAACGAGAGCACAAACGTGCCCCCCCCCACCATGAGGATGCGCCACCAGCGCCACTCGATGGTTTTTTCAATGGTGTTCACCTTGATGACCATGATGGGAAAGGTCAAAAACATGAACCACAGGGAAACCAGCAACGATTTCTTTATCTCACTAAGACTAAACATCGCTCACAACATAACTAATGCGTATAGCGGCCAAGCCGCGTTCCGTAACATCGCGAAGCGAGGTTACACTTTGTCCGTGTCACTCCTCCCCAGGATACCCGCCGGCCGGAAAATCAGGGTGAAGACCAGGAAGAGAAAGGCGAAAACATCCTCGTAGTCGCTGGAAATGTACCCGGTGAAGAAGCTCTCCGACATGCCCAGAACGATGCTCCCCAGAACCGCGCCCGGCATGCTGCCGATACCGCCTAAAACCGCGGCCACGAAAGCCTTGATGCCGGCGATGAACCCGATGTAATAGTTGATCTGCCCGGTGTGGGATGCGATCAGGACGCCGCCCAGGGCCGCCGTTCCCGAACCGACGATGAAGGTGAAGGAGATCACCCTGTTGATGTCGATGCCCACCAGCATGGCCATGTCCCGGTCCTGGGCCGTGGCCCGCATGGCCTTCCCGATGCGGGTGAACTTGATCAGGAAGGTCAGAAGGACCATGACGACGGCCGTGGTGATGTAGATGACGATCTCGGTGGAACGGACGATGTGTTCGACGGGTTCCAAAAATTTGAAGTCGGGGATCAGGGCCGGAAAGGGCAGAAAATTGGATGTCTGGGCCAGGAGCACGTAGTACTGCAGAAACATGGACATGCCGATGGCGCTGATCAACGCCGAAAGCCGGGGCGCCCTGCGCAGGGGCTTGTAGGCCATTTTCTCGATGGTCCAACCGTAAGAGGCGGAATAGATCACCGCAATCACCGAGGATAGAATCAGAATGACAATCGGATTCCACCCGAGCATGGAAAGGATGCCGGCCACGATCAGGGCGGTGAAGGCGCCGATCATGTAAATTTCGCCATGGGCGAAATTGATCAGCTCGATGATGCCGTAGACCATGGTGTAGCCCAGGGCGATCAGGGCGTAGATGCTGCCCCGCGTCAATCCCCCCAGAAAGAGTTCTGCAAAATATTCCATGCGTCAACCTAAAAAAAGATCGTTCCACATGCCCGGCCGCCACGGGCACGGCATGCGGATGGCTGGGTCAGAAAAAGTCAGGGGCCAGGCCCCCATCGGCCTGTCCCCCGACTGTTTCGCAATGGGCTTGACTACTTCAATTCGACATAGGCGCCGTTCTGTACGCGGTACATGGCAAAGCCCACGCCGATGGCATCCCCTTTTTCGTCAAACTTGATCTTTCCTAAGGGGGTGTCGACGTACTGGGTCTTGAGGGCTTTGGAAATGGCGTCGTAATCCGTGGAGCCCGCATTTTCGATGCCGTGGAGCAGGGCCAGGGCCGCGGCATAGCCGTTCAGGAAAAAAGCACCGGGATCTTCCCCGTAGGCGGCCTTGTGCTCCTCGTTGGCGGCGATGGCCATGGGGTTGGAGGACACATCCATGGGACCGGTGGCGTAAACGCCCTCGGCATACCTGCCGGCGACCTTGATGAACGTATCGTCCTTGACCCCGTCATCGGAAATGAACGGAATCTTCATCTTTTTCTTGCGCATCTGGGAAACGATCTTGGAAGCTTCAGGATGGTACCCGCCGAAAATAAGCGCATCCGCGCCGCTGCGCTTGATTTTCTGGACCACGGCGGAGTAGTCCATGGCGCCGACGGTGATGCCCTCGTAGAAAACAACCTCAGACCGGGGATCTTCTTCGATAAATTTTTTGGCGAATTCGGCCAGGCCCTTGCCGTAGTCGCCCTTGTCGTGCAGCACGGCGATCTTTTTGACGCCCAGAATATCGAGGGCGAAATCCACCTCCAGTTTGGCCTGGGCATCGTCGGATGCGATGGTGCGGTAGAAGTTGGGGTAGTCGCCGCTCTGGGTCAACGCCGGGTTGGTGGCCGAAGGGGACATGGCGATGATGTTGGATGCCTTGTAAATCCCCAGGGCGGCTTTGGTGGCCCCGCTGCAGATGTGGCCCAGGACGACGGTGACGCCCTCGCCCACCAGTTTGGTGGCGGTGTTGGTGGCTACCTCGGGCTTGCATTGATCGTCCTCGACAACCAGTTCCACCTGTTTGCCCAGAACGCCGCCCTTGGCGTTGATATCCTTCACAACCAGTTCGGCGGCTTTGACGGTGGGGATGCCGTAGGAAGCCAGGTCCCCGCTGAGCACGCTGCCAACCCCCAGTTTGATGGTGTCCGCAGCAAGACCGAGACCGGACAGGCTGAGCGTGAGAAAAAGGGTCGCAACCGCAACGATCAATATTTTTCCGCAATTTCTTTTCATCATTAAAATCCTCCTATACGCGTTTGGTGATAATAAGTCTCCGGCAAACCAATACTTAATAGACCCATGACGGTTCCGAGTCAAGCCAAAACCTGGTTGCCGCGCCCTCATGGGCCGATTTCTCTTAAAACCGTTGCAACTTAGCTGTTGCTGTTTGGCAGTGGGCATTATAAACAGTATTCAGATCGAAAAGCAACATCCACATATCAGGAGACGCTGAAAAATTGAAAAAAATCGGATTGGTTGTCAAACCGGATGTGGTCGTGCGTAAACGGGCGGACATTTTTGCCGCCTGGCTTGCAGAAAGATCAGTCGAGGTGGTCCGCAGGGATCTCCCTTCACCCGGCCTCGAGAAAACCGGCGAGCCCCGCCCCTCTGCCCCGTCGGACTTAAGCTGCGTGTTCGTCCTCGGCGGTGACGGGACCTTCCTGAGCGCCGTGCGCTGGATCGGCGCCAACCGCATCCCTGTATTGGGCGTTAAATTCGGCGAAGTCGGATTTCTGGCGGACACCACCGAGAGTAACCTGACCCGGGCGGCCGAAGCCGTGCTGGCAGAAACGTTCACCACGCTGCCGCGCATGCGGCTGCTGGTCAGGGTCCTGCGGGAGGAAAACGAAATCACCCGGCAGACGATTCTCAACGATGCGGTCATCAACCGGGGGGCCCTGGCCCGCCTGGCCCACGTCAAGACGTACATCGACGACCAGTTCCTCACCGAATACCGGGCCGACGGCCTGATCATCTCCACCCCCACGGGTTCGACGGCATATTCCCTTGCCGCCGGCGGTCCGGTGGTGCACCCGGCGGTGGACAGCATCTTGCTGGCCCCCATCTGCCCGTTTACCCTGACCAACCGGCCGTTGATCGTACCCGATGATGTGTGCATCAGGCTCAAACTGGCCAAGGGGGCCTCGGACATCCTGCTGACCTTCGACGGTCAAGCCGGCATCGAAATCGACGAACGCGACACCATCATCGTCCGCAAGGACGACCAGCCCGTGCACATGATCATCCTGCCGGAACACACCTATTACGATGTGCTCAAGACCAAGCTCAGGTGGTCGGGGGGAAGGGTTTGAGAATCCAGAAGTCAGAGGTCGGATGCCTGAAGCATGGGGCAGGAGCGATTCAACCATATTCGACGTTGGATGTTCGATGTTCATTTTTCAATAGAGTGAAGACAGGCGACTCAAAATCGAAAAAATGACAACTAATGGTTAATTGCTGACCGCACGCTCCTCCAATATATCATCACGCCAACACGCCATACCCCCAGCACTCCAATACCCCAATACGCCGTTACGCCAGTACCCCGACACACGGATTTGCGGCCAACTCCACGTCCCCTGACCTGACCGGGATGACCAGGCGTACCTGATGGAATAAACACGGCGTAGCCGTTGTCTAAAAGAAAACCGTGGGGATTTTTAACGATTTTAAAAATTCCCACGGTTTTCTTTTAGCGTAAATGGGTCTCGGTGTTGCCCACCACCGGCGGTGGCGGCAGCTTGGAGCGAATGAGAATATTTTTCTTGAGCGCCTGAATGATCATGTTCACATTATCGAGCTCCTCTCTGGCATCGTAAATGCCCTGAACCGCCGAACCGGTCAGCTCGGGAATGTCCCGGCTTCCCTTTTCGGCGTTCTCTATGATGCGTTGAATCTTGGGCATGTTGGCCTGAAACGCTTCGAGCAGGCTGCGAATAAGCCCTATACTCTCGGCGACCTCCTCCCTGACAGATTCCAGTTGGGCCAGGTTTTCCTGCAGTATGTCCATGGTGGCGGGCGTTTTCGCGCTGGCGACGGCAAGCTGATCCAGAATGACGTCCACCTTGTCGAGTCCGCCCAGCGCTGCATCCATCAGTTCGGAAGAATACAGCATGCGCCCGGCGGTCCCCTCCCCGGCCTGGACATGGCCGGCAATCTTCGCGGCATGCTGCGCGGTTTTGTTTAAATTTTCGATGGCCTGCAGGAAGGGGCCTTCGGGATCGTTGATGGTGTCCATGAAAACGGAAAAACGCTGAACGGCTACCACCAGGTCTTTGGCGGTTTTCTCCACCTCCAGCTCTTCGATATAGTCGCCGATGCTTTTCCTGGCCACCGAGGTCAACTCGCCACCGGGCGGTACCAGGGGGCTGTCAACCGATCCGGGCAGGATCGCGATGTACTCCGAGCCGATAAAAGTGGGGCTTTCCACCTTGGCCACCACGTCGGTTCGAATGCGGGACGCGTAAAGATCGAGGATAGCCAGGCGTATCCGGACGTGATTATCGACGAGACTGACCGCTTTTACCTTGCCGATGTCGGTTTCAAGGTATTTGACGGCCGCACCGGGTTTCAGGTTGTAGCTTGCGTTAAAGGACGTATAATAGGTGTTGTATTTTCGAAACCAGTTTTTACCGCGGCCCAGAAGGACGACCGTGGACAACAGCAGCACCAGAATGCTCAGCATGAAGATGCCGACCACCCGTTCCATGACGCTGTATTTAAACCTGGTATGCATGTCCCCCTTCGCTCAACCGCCCCATGCGTAGCACTAAGGCCCGATTGGATACACTGTCAATAAAATTCTTGTCGTCCGAGGTGAACACCACGGGCACCCCCCGATCCATCGCACCGCGTAACAGCCAATCATACAGGAAAAACCGCGTATATCCCAGGTAATTTTCCGGATTTTCCATCAAAAGCAGGCTGCTGGCCTTGACGATTTCACGGATCACGATGGCGGCACGCAGGTCGGCCTGGTCCATGTCCTGCGGACGCCGGTCCATCTTGTCGGCAATGGAAAAATGGCGGCACAGTTCGAAGGTTTCATCCTCGACCCTCGCGGACAGGTCGTTGGCGCCATAGCTG
This sequence comes from Deltaproteobacteria bacterium, assembly GCA_022340465.1. Lineage (NCBI taxonomy): Bacteria > Pseudomonadati > Myxococcota > Myxococcia > Deltaproteobacteria bacterium. Next base: position 45,771 of record JAJDNW010000066.1, read on the forward strand.
CGCATCAGGGTCAGGTTTTCCCTGAGGGACCGATTGCTGATCAGGGCCGAACGGGTCGTGATGAAGCCGATGCTTTTTTTCAGCGGAAGCAGGGTGATGGGGTTCGAAAAATCCAAAAGCCTCCCCTCGAAAAAATACGCGCCTTCGACGGGTGTGTCCAGGGTGGTAAGCGCCCTGAACAGCAGGTGCACGGCATGCGTGCTGTCGGCATCCAGCCAGCAAACATCACCCGTGGAGATGGCAAGGCTGAATCTGTCCAGCGCCCCCTCCTCCGAAACAGGCAAAAGGTAATCCTTGAGTTCGATGCGTATCATGGCCTCACTACAGATAAAACAGCGCTGAAATCAAAACATTGAGCACCAGGCAAAAGAAAAAACACTCAACCGCGGCCCTGGAGGCTGCCACCGGGACCTCGGTGATGTGCTTGCGCACATTCAAGCCGTGGTAGGTGCTCGTCGCCGTAATGGTTATACCGAAACAAACGGCCTTGAACAGCCCCACGGCAATGCCGGAAACGGTAATGGCACCGGCGATCTGCCGTAAAAAATCGGCCACCGGCAGATGGGTGATCGTCCACACCACCCCATACCCGCCGATAATGGCCACGATGTCGAATACCACGAAAAGGCACAGGATTGCCATGGTAATGCCGATCAAACGGGGTATGCACACAAACCAGACAACGTCGATCCCCAACATCTCCAGGGCATCGATCTCGTGGAGAACCTGCATGTATCCCGTCTCGATGGTGACCGCGGTGGCCGACCGCAGAATGATCAACAGGGCCGTTATGGCGGGTCCCAGTTCCCTGACGATCAGGATCACGGCAATGCTCCCCAAATCGTATTGAGCGGACAGCTTGCTGAACTGAATGATGATGGCGCTTCCGATGATCAACGCAACAGGGATAATGATGCTCAACGCCTGAACGGCGGTGAAGTAAATCTGCTCCAATGCGACTCGCCGGACCAGCGTACGGCCTTCCCTGGGCCTCCTGAACAGCATGAGCAGGAGTGTGGATGCAAAGGTGAGCAGGGTCGTAACGTGGTCGAAGGAACGTATGGTTCTGCGGCCGATGAGTCTTGTTATTGACATCGAAAAATTCTTACACTATATTACACAAAAAGGTCAACAAAATTAGATAAATATAATATCGTCGCCTGCCCTGCGGCGCAAGCGCCGCAAACCGGTGACATGCAATAAAGGCGCCTGACAATACCGTGCCGGCTGCCATGGACAGGGACAACCGGCACCGTTTATTTTTTAAAGAAAAACCGGTTTTGGAATGATTTTCGGCCAAAGGCTTATGGTAATCACCATTCCCGTGAAACGCCGGAGCAGAAAACGACATCGGGTAAGAGCCAACCGTGCACACGGCTGGGCGCTGAAAATATGCGTTTACTCGGCGGCGCTTGCGCTGTTCGGCTGGGCCCTGAACGGTCAGAGTATGGCGACCGGCCTAGCGGATGTCGTCGAAAGCGGCCCCCACGGCACCATCAACTGGACTCTCGGTGTGCTCAGCACCAGCGGCGTTGCGACCCCCCCGGAAAAAAGCGAAGCCAAAAGTGCGGAAGAGCTTCAGGAAGCGCAAAAAAATGCCATCAGCCTTGCACGCCGGCACATGATGGCTCTCGTTCTCAAAACCAGGGTCGATTCTGAGCGCTCGATTGAAAGCCTCGTCGCCAATAATGACTTGATGATGACCAAGGTGGAAACGCTGGTGAAGGGAGTCAAAGCGACCGGGCAGACGTATCTATCGGACGGAACCGTCGAAATCACCATGCAGATGAACATGTACGGAGGCTTCGCCCAACTGGTTCTGCCGGAAGAAATCAGACAGATAGAACCCATCAAAACGGTAGCCAATGGCCATAAAACCGCCAAAGGCACGCTTCAGCCTTCCGACCCAAAACCTGAGAAGGAAATCTTTACCGGGCTCGTTGTCGACGCCCGCGGGATTCAGTTTTCCCCGGCCATGGCACCCGTCATCGTCGATGAAAAAGCCAGGGAGGTTTACGGCTCGGCCTTTGCCAGCCGCGAGTTCGCCGTGCAGCAGGGAATGTGCGGCTATACCCGGGACATGCAGATGGCCGGACAGGATCCCAGGGTGGCGGGGAAGCCGCTGGTCGTCAAGGGCCTGGGGACGGAAAAAGGCCGGCAGGCAACCATCGTTATCAGCAATGCCGACGCCTCGAAAATTAAAAGCGCCTCGGAGCATCTTTCCTTTTTAAAACGATGCCGCGTGGTGATTGTCGTCGATTAGGAGAAAACATGAGACCAAGACTGATAAGCATTATCTGTATTGCAGGCTTGTTGCTGACCGTCATCGCCTGTGGTCCGGACAGTATATTTTTAAAATACGGCTTGGACACGCCGGCACACCATACGGACAACGGCTACCGGTTTCTGGATAACAAAAAATATGACGCCGCCTTTGGCGAGTTCAACCGGGCCATCGAACTCGACCCCAACTACTCACCGGCCTACGTCGGATTGGGATTGGCCTACGGTTTTCGCGGCAGCCCGGAAAAAGCCGTGGCAACCATGCAAAAGGCCCGGGAACTGGCCCGGGACGAGGAGCAGCGCAAGCTTGTCGATGACGGGTTCGAAAAGCTGAAACAAATGGGCATTGCCAACTAAATGAGGCTCTTCCGAAAGACGCGTACTTATGCATCCACCCCCGCCTGAAAACGGCCTTTGAATGGTTACCGATAAGGATCCGAGGGGCCGAAGATTCAAGTAGCCGAGGGTAAAACCATAGAGATCAGAGGCCGGAGGTCAGATATCAGAAGTCAGAAGCCAGAGGTCGAATGCCTGAAGCATGGAGAAAGGGCAATTGAACCACCCCGGTCAAGCACTGGATCACTCGACCCCTTGAGCCCTCGGCCCCTGGACCCTTCTTAAAATGACGGGTTCCGGTTTGTAGCTGCCGGAATTGACCTGGTCCCAGAAGGTCTTCTCATCCTCCATCCAGCGGGAGCCGAATTTTTTGTTGAAGACGCCTCCCAGGCGCTGAAACATACGTTTCAGGCCGGTGCTGTAGCCGACGGTCAACACGTCTTCCAGAAAATCAGTGATATCCGCCATCGACTCTTTGGGGATGTAGGCGCGGGCGCCCATTTCAATGGAACGCTTGAGATCATCGATGGAAAATGCATGGGCGGTCAGCATCACGGTGGGAAAACCCAGGTGCACGGAAGCGTTGAGAAGGTCGTATCCGCGTACCCCCATGATGTCCAGAATAACGGCATCGTAGGTCCAGGACCTGAGTAAATGAAAGCCGGTTTCGTAATCGGATGCACGATCGAAGATGAGATCGTCATAGTCTTCGAGCAGGTCTGCCAGCGACTCGAGGATGTCGGGCTCGTCGTCCACCGCCAGTATGCGTTTGCCGTTCAGGATGCTTTCGGTCATGGCACTCATCCTTCTTTTTTAAATGTACCTGATTTTTTCCTTGACATCTTTCCTGGGGGTAGCAGCCGGTTGATCCGCCGGTTTGCCGATGCAGATCAGGGAAACGGGTGTTCTGTTGTCAGGAATTCCCAATATCTGTCTGAGCGCCTTTTTGTCATAGAAAATAAACCAGAGGGAGCCCAGGCCCAAGGCATGCGCCGATAGAAGCATGTTTTGAATGGCGGCCGCGCAGGCCAGCTGGTAGCCGACGCCGCCTTCTTCCTGAAACATATCCACGCCCGTGGACTATATTACATTTACGCGCTGCAGGCAACCGCCTTGCCGGCAGCCGCTTGGAATACATTTTTTCGGAACAAAACGGATGACAAGCGCTATACGGGGCTGCATAAACCCGATAATTCTGATATGCTGCATGCATGTATCTGGCCCGGACCACCTTAGAACGCCACACCCGTTTTAGCATACGGAGCACCTACCGGGACGGAAGCGTGCTAAGAAGCCGCACCGTCTTCGACCTGGGCACCGACCCTTCCCGGTTCATCGTCTACCCCGGCGGCAGGGGATATTATTTCGACGAAGCCATGGAGGAGGAGCTGCGCAGCCAGGGGCTCGATCCGACCCAGGATGAAATGGACCGGATTTTCTGGGAATTTCTCGACCCCGAGATCAAAAGGGCGATCAACGGTTTTCAGCGCACTTCCCGCAAGGGCGCCACCGGTGGCGATACAACCGGCGAAAGGGTGCACATATTCGACCGGCGGCGCGTCCATTACCTGAAATTCGCCCAGACAGACCAGCGCAATCTCGCCCGCATGCCGGCCAAGCTGTTCCGTCATCTCAACGGCAAGTCACGCGATGAAATCGAGCAGTGTTTTCTTTCAGAAGAGCGCATATTGAAAAGGCACGAGCTGAAAAGATATGTGTGCACGATTTTCGATCTGCTGCCTGCATTCCGGGAAATTTCCCGCCGCTTCACGGCCCAACCGCTGCAGAGCGACGCGGTCCGGGATAGCATGGACCATGCGTTTATCGACGCCGTCTGCCGGCTCGCCGACGACCGCGTGTTCTGGAAGGGAACGCATGCCGCCCCTGTTCTGCAGGAATACCTGGTGCGATATGTGATCTTTTATTTTGACAATGAATTCCCCATAAGATCTCCTCTGGAAGGCTTTTTAAACGATTTCATGAACCGGCACCGGCGCTATGTGCCCCCCAAAAAAGTGCGCCTGAGCATGGAGGAGGCCGGCCGCCTGTTTAAAACCGACTGGAAGACGCTCGAACGGATGGATGCAAAGACCCTGACAAAATTGTACCGCCGGCAGGCCTTGAGGCACCATCCCGACCAGGGGGGCGACAAGAAGAAGTTTATCAGGCTGACCGCGCTCTACAAACACCTCATGCAAAGAAAATGTTGACGATCCGGCTAAAAACTGGAAGAACGCTATGATGGTTGGTGTTTTGTTTTTAAGATACCTGTTTCCCAATATAAGGCGAATAGATGAATCATCCCTTTGCAGAATTGATCGGCCTGGCATTCGAAAGCGTGCACCAGGGCAGGAGCCTCTGCCGTATCCAGATTCATGAAAAACTTTTCAACCCCCACTGCGTCGTTCACGGCAGCGTGATGACGGCCCTGGCCGACACCGGCATGGGCGGCGCGCTCTATCCCCTTTTGGAAGAGGGCGAGTCCTGTGCGACCATCGAGCTGAAAATAACGTATTTCAAACCGGTTCGGGAGGGCACCCTCGAATGTTCCACCCAGCTGCTGCACAAGGGCAGTACCGTGGCCGCCCTTGAATCTGAAATCTTCTGCGACGCAACGCTTGTGGCCAAAGCCAGCGGGACCTACGCCATCTTCCACCCCCGGAAGCATCTCAAGATTAACGTCTGAAACCGCCATCATGCTGAGATCGATTTTCGTTAAAAACTGGTTTTTCGTAGGTATCGCCGCCATGGTGCTGACGGCCTTCTATCTTCCCCAGGTGGGCTTGTTCGTAAAAACCTACAAGATACTGAATGTCGCTATCTTCCTGGGGTTTCTGGTCACCGGGCTTACCCTGGACACCTCCAGCATCGTGACGCAGCTGAAAAACGTCAAGGTGCTCCTGGCCGCTCTCATATCCTCGCTTTTTCTGTTCCCGGTGATCGCATATTTTCTGGCGCTTCTCTTTTTCAAGGCCCCGCCGGACATCGCTGTCGGGGCGTTGATCATCGGCACCGCACCGGCGACGGTCGCCTCGGGGACGGTGATGACCGCCATAGCCCTCGGCAACATCCCCCTGAGCCTTTTTATCTGTGTTCTGACCAGTTTTGCATCCCTTTTAACCATTCCTTTGATCCTGTCGCTGCTTTTGCAGTACACCGGGACCAGCGTGGACCTTCCGGCCATGCAAATGCTGCTCGGCCTGTCCGTTAAAGTTCTTCTACCCACCGTTATCGGCCAGCTTCTGCGCCCGCGCCTGAAAGCCGCGATCGCGCCTTATGGGAAGCAAATTTCCATCTTCAACCAGTGCATCGTTCTCATGATCGTGCTCAACGCCGTGTCCAGCTCCGCCGAAAAAATTCTGGCGTCGGACGTGATCATTGTGTGGATTTTTCTTCTGATGATCGGCCTGCATTTGCTGATTCTATCCATCAATTTCACGATTTCGCATCTCATCCGGCTGGACCTGCCCTCTACGGCGGCATTCACCATCCACACCTCCCAGAAAACCCTCACCATATCCTATCTCGTATGGGCGGGTCATTTCTACCACAGCCACCCCATGGCGTTGATCCCGCCCATCGCCTATCATCTGACCCAGAGCGTCGTGGACACCTGGATCGCCCACCGCTTCCGCAGCAAGGTGGAGCAACAGAGCATCGGCAACCGCGGCGAAAACATCTGATAGGACCGCCCTGGTCAACATGAAGTTTTTCGGCTCCATAACCAATAACAAGGTAAAAGCCTGCCAGCCGAGGGGTGATACTGTCCCGGCCGTGAAACTGTTTGAGGTTTTTAGCGTCCGTTATGCCGAACAGCCTGAACATATCCCATCATACCTATGCCGGGCTGAATACCGACGATATTATTTCCAAAGTTTAGCCCTGTTTGGCATTACGGCCGCTTTGAACCGAGTTTTTCACGGCCGGGACGGTATTATTCCTCGGCAATCAATAGGCCTTATCTTGGGTTATAGATCCGAAGTTTTTTGATCATTTTTAAAAGTTGAAACGCTAACCGTTTGGAATTATATTGCTTGACAACTTCGCCAACGCCTCCGATTATTAATAGCGGTTGTCATATATATGTTCAGATACGACCTATGTCCAACATATGAAACATTTTTTTCGAAGGCTTCAGGGTGCCGAATACCATGGCAACCGCTATAAATGGAGGAAAATCGTATGTCCGTGGAGACAGCCCAGCGTTATGATTTTGAAGTCGGCATGTACCGTCCCCCGAGCGAGGGAGGCAGCCACTCCCTGCTGGTCAGGGTCACCCGCAACTGCCCGTGGAACCGCTGCGAGTTCTGCGCCATGTACAAGTCGGAAAAATTCTCCCTGCGGACACCGGCGGAAGTCAAACAGGATATCGACCATGTCGCCGCCATTTCCCGCCGGCTGCTGGGCGATGACAAAGCACCTCCCCATGTCACCAGGGAAGCGGCCCTGCGACTCGTAAAACAGGACCCCTGGCTGGGGGGGCACTATGGATTCGACATGGTTTTCAACTGGCTGGCATCGGGCGGAAAGACAGCCTTTCTGCAGGATGCCAACAGTCTGATCATGAAAACGAACCAGCTGGTGGAAATCCTGCAGCACCTTCGCCAAACCTTCCCGTCTCTTGAAAGGGTGACCTCCTATGCCAGATCGCGAACCCTTGCCCAAAAACCCTTGCAGGAACTTGCTGCGATTCACATGGCAGGCCTCGATCGGCTGCACGTGGGGCTTGAAACCGGGGACGAGGACCTGTTGATGACTGTCAGGAAAGGCGTTACCGGTGCGGGGCACGTCAAGGGCGGTCGCAAGGCCATGGAAGCTGGATTTCAACTGTCCGAGTACTGGATGCCCGGCTTAGGCGGCCGCGAAATGGCGGACGGCCATGCCCGCAACACGGCGGCGGTGCTGAACCGGATCGATCCCCACTACATCCGTTCCCGCCCGTTCTTCCCGGCGCCGGGAACCCCTTTAAGCGACCGCTACGCCAGCGGTGAATTCACCCGCCAGTCGCCGCATGAGCAGCTCATGGAGCTGAAAACCATGATGGAAGCCCTGGATGTCACATCGCGGGTCTGTTTCGACCATGCCGGCAACTACTGGACCGATCGCCGGGGTGGCCTGCTTTTCAGCCAGAGCTATGAAGGCTACAAATTTCCCGAAGAAAAGCCCCTGGTGCTGGCGCTTATCGAAGAGGGACTGGCAGCCAATTGAATCGCCAACAATCGATAGCCAATCGCGAATAATGAACTGTTTTTTACCCAGTACCTATGGCAGACTTGGACGCTGGGCATTCGTTATTGGTTATTGGACATTCGCATTTACGTGTTGAAACCATTCTATTTCCAAGGAGGTCTTGCATGAAAGTGGCATTTATCGGCATGGGCACGATGGGCGTCGGCATGGCGCTCAATATCCTCAACGGCGGCTACCCGTTGACCGTACACAACCGGACCCGTGAAAAAGAGGCCCCCGTGGTCGCTAAAGGGGCTCTGGCCGCCGGGTCGCCGGCGGAAGCCGCAGAGGATGCGGATCTGATCATCACCTGCGTCAGCGACACACCCGATGTGGAAGCGGTCCTTTTGGGTGAAAACGGCGTCATTCACGGGGCCGGCAAGGGCTCTGTCGTGATTGACATGTCCACCATCAGCCCCGCGGCAACCCGTGACATGGCCGCGGCACTGGCCGAAAAGCAGATCGACATGCTCGACGCACCGGTATCGGGCGGGTCCGAAGGCGCCCAGAAGGGGACGCTCGCCATCATGGTGGGGGGCGACCAAACCGTTTTCGATCGCGCCCTGCCGATCCTGGAAACCATGGGGCAGACCATCACCCTCCTGGGCCCCATCGGCTCCGGGCAGGTGACCAAGGCCATCAACCAGGTGATCATCGCCGCGACCTATCTCGGGGTGGCCGAGGGCATGGCTCTGGGGCTGAAAGCCGGTTTGGACTGCAAGAAGGTGGCCCGGGCCATCAGCGGCGGCGCCGCCGGTTCCTGGGTTCTCGACAACCGGGCCGGGAATATGGTCGACAACCAATACCCCCTGGGCTTCAGGGTCAGGCTGCACCACAAAGACCTGAAAATTGCCCTCGAGGCCGCGCGGGAGCTGGGCGTTTCCATGCCGGCAACGGCCCTTGTCGACCAGGTCGAAACCGGCCTTGTCGGCAGGGGATACGGGGACGAGGACGTGTCCGCGGTGGCCCGCACGATTCGGGAGCTGTCGGGGATTCTTTAAATTTTCACCTGTATCTAACATTTCCGGTAAAGGAAAATCGGAAAAACCGGCGGACCCGGCCTCCCTGCTGTTGAAACGGCATGAAAATTTAAAGTAAGTTGATGGCCAGGTCGGAAAGGTCGGAACGTTCACCCTTTTCCAGGTTGATATGGGCGTAGAGCTTCTGCCCCTTCATCTTTTCGATGAGGTAGCTCAGACCGTTGGACTGACTATCCAGATAGGGATGGTCAATCTGGTGAATGTCGCCGGTGAAAACCAGCTTGGTGCCTTCCCCGGCCCTGGTGATAATGGTTTTCACCTCGTGGGGTGTCAGGTTCTGGGCTTCGTCCACAATGAAGAAGACCTTGACGATGCTCCGGCCGCGTATGTAGGAAAGCGGTGTAATGACGATTTTACCGTCCTCCAGAAGCTCTTTGATGCGGTGGGTTTGGGCGTCGCTGCCTGAAAACCTGCTCTGGATAACGGAAAGGTTGTCATAAAGGGGCTGCATGTATGGGTCGAGCTTCGAATTGATGTCCCCGGGGAGATAGCCGATGTCCTTGTTGCTCAAGGGAACGATGGGGCGGGCTACGTAAATCTGACGGTAATAACGCTTGCTTTCGATGGATGCCGCCAGGGCCAGCAGGGTCTTGCCGGTGCCGGCCTTGCCCGACAGGGTCACCAGAGGAATTTCCCTGTTCATCAGGGCGTTCATGGCGAACGACTGCTCTGCATTACGCGGCCGGATGCCGAAACAGGTTTTGCTTTCGATGCGCTTGATCCTGCCGTCGGCGCCGTCAAAAAAAGTCAGGGCGGATTTGCTGCCATTGCGCATGACGAGAAACTCGTTGGAGAGAGGCGGCGTCGCCAGGCTGAGCAGCGCGGCCTCCACCTCGTAAGGCGCATGATAGAGCAGATCGATGGTTGCTTCGGACACGTTCTCGATGACGCTCTTTCCCTTGTACAACCCGTCAATGTCCTTAACGTGGTCGGTGGTGTAGTCCTCGGCCAGAAGGCCTACGGACTTGGCCTTCATGCGCAGGTTCACATCCTTGGTGACCAGGAACACGTTCTGGAACGTGTTTGCCTCGGCCACGTGATAGGCGGCGTTCAGGATGCGGTGATCGGCTTTGTCCGGTGAGAAGTTGGGTTTCAATTTTTCGTGAAAGCCGCACTCGAGAAAAACAGACACCTTGCCCTTGCCCGGACCGATGCTGACGCCGCCGTTAAAAATGCCGTCTCCGGTCAGGATGTCGAGAGAGCGGATGAATTCACGGGAATTGCAGTTAATGATGTCTTTGCCTTTTTTAAATCTGTCCAGCTCTTCCAGCACCGTAATGGGCAGCACCACGTCGTGCTCGTCAAAATGGTAAATGCAGGAACTGTCGTGCAGAATGACGTTGGTGTCCAGTACGAAGATTTTTCTGGCTCGCTGTGAGATCGAGGCCGTGTTGCCGAGTGTCATGCCGCAACATATAGCATATAAATTGCGGTGAAGCAACAAGATGCAGTGCTTTTCAGGTGGTCTCCGTGTTAGATTTATGTTAAGGTTCCGTTGATTCGAATTGGTGAAGGGGAGGCTTGCAAATATCGCTTTTGGTGTTTAGCATAACCTCAAGACGTCAAAACTTCAGAATTCAACGTATCGAGAAAATGGACACTGAACAAACACCATTTACGGTTAAGGATATTCTCAGGACGGAAGTAGCCCCCGCCCTCGGGTGTACGGAGCCGATCGCCATCGCCCTGGCCGCGGCCGCAGCAGCATCCCTGATGGAAAAGGACGCTATCGAAGCTATTGAAATCTGGGTGGATCCTAACATCTACAAAAACGGGGTAGCCGTCGCCATCCCGGGCACGCAGGGGCACAACGGCCTCGACCTGGCAGCTGCACTGGGGGCGCTGGGGGGCGTTCCCGAACTGCGCCTCGAGGTATTGGAACCCATCGACGACCGGGTGGTTGCACGGGCGCGAAAAATGGTGCACGACGCCAGGGTGCAGGTCAATCTCCTGCAGGACCGTAAGGGGATATTCGTCAAAGCCGAGGTCAGGGGAAGCGGCAATCGGGCCGAATGTATCATCCGCGACCTGCACGACAACATCGTTTCCCTGAAACGCAACGGCGAACCGGTGAGCGACCACCCCCTTATGCGCCACGTCGCCGGGCCGGACGGCAAGACCGAACTGCATCAGGTCGAGGCCTGGCTGAAATCGCTGCCGCTCGTCAGGCTGCTGGAACTCCTGGACGACCTCGACGGGGAGGACCTTGACTTTATCGAAAAAGGGGTCCGATTCAACCTGCGCCTGGCCGACTACGGCCTCAAACACGGTTCCGGCCTGGGGATCGGCAAAACCCTGAACCGTCTGGTCAGACAACGCATGTTGACGCTGGACATGGCACTGGCGGCGCGGATGCTCACGGCTTCCGCCTCTGACGCCAGGATGGACGGTGTCAAACTTCCGGCCATGAGCTCCGCCGGAAGCGGCAATCACGGGTTGACCGCCACCCTGCCCATATGGGCCGTCAGGGACTACGTCGAATGCGACCACAAAACGGTCCTGGAAGCCATCGGGCTCAGTCACATCATTACCGCCCATGTCAAATCCCACACCGGCAGACTCTCCGCGGTCTGCGGGTGCTCCATCGCCGCAGGCGCCGGGGCCACGGCCGGCATAAGCTACCTTCTGGGAGGAGACCGCCACCACATTGCGGGGGCTATCACCAACCTGACCGAAGACCTGGCCGGTGTCATCTGCGACGGCGCCAAGGCCGGGTGCTCCCTCAAGCTGGCCACGGCGGCCGGCACCGCGGTTCAGGCAGCCCTTTTTTCACTCCAGGGGATCCAGGTTAAAGGCACCGACGGCATTATCTCGACATCTCCCGAAAAAACCATGGAAAACGTCGGCATCCTGAGCAGCCAGGGTATGCTCGAAACCGACCGGACCATCCTGAAGATTATGCTGGAAAAACAATTTTCCATTTGAAACCTTGATTTTCCATCGAACGTCAGGGCCTGGTGATCAACCCGCTGCCCCTCTTGGCGGGCTCACCATGGCCTCCCCGGATATCAGCTGGGTGCCGTCCTGGTTGTAGCAGCCGGTTGCCAGCCGTACCCGCTTTTTATCCCCGATTTTTTCCACCACCTCGACCCTGGCCGTGACGGTGTCGCCGATGCGCACCGGCGCCAAGAAGTTCAGCGTTTGTCCCATGTAGATGGTTCCAGGACCGGGAAGCTGCATGCCGATAACCGCAGAAATAAAGCCCGCCGTCAGCATGCCGTGGGCGATCCTGTTCTTGAAGAACGTACCCTTGGCGTATTCTTCGTTGATATGGGCCGGGTTAAGGTCGCCGGAGATACCCGCGTACAGGTAGACATCCGACTCGGAAACGGTTTTCGAAAACTCAGCCGTGTCACCGACCGCAAGCTGGTCATAGGATTTGCCTGTCATAGGTATTCCTCCACTTTCTTGAATGCTTCGTCCACCGCTTTCTTGTATTCTTCCCGCCCCTTCTTAAAAGCCTCCACCCAGTCTTTGACGGCTTTTTTGCCTTCTTCCGGCAGCCAGGAGGCCTGATTCAACAGCGTGTTGGCCAGGGTTTCATTCTGGTCCTGCACCATCACCATCGCATTGAAGGCGTTGTTGAAAGCCCCCTTGTTAAATTCCACCATCTGTTTGAACGCCTGCTTTTGATCCATATCAACCTCCTTCGTTTACTCCTTATTTTAAGTCGCCGGCCTATAAATTTATTTTGCCGGTTTTGCAACGGCACACAAGCCCTCCACCTGTTTGAAACCAAAAGCCGCACCGTCCCTGAAAGCCTTGAACCCCTTTTTTCGATTGGCGCTCCACTGGTTCAGCAGTTTTTTGCCTTCTTCGGCCCCCCAGGGGGACAATTCGACGAACGATTTGGCACTATTATCTCCAAATTCTTGATATTTTTCAAAAAAATTTACAGTGCTGTCAAATAAGGTCTTGTTCCAGTCGAGTATTTGTTTGGTAAAATCTGTATTGTTCATCATGGACTCCTTTTTATGCCGCCTCACCGCGGCTCTTGTCGTTTTGGGCCCGAATGCATGTTCACCCGAGCCGCTTTACTTTCAAATATAGGCCGGCTTTTCAACTTGTCAATATTTTTTGTGCAACGCACAATTTTCTTATGAATCTGGTTGCAATTCATATTTCAATACATATTATAAAGTTATAAAATTTCAATCGGACAATTAAGATGTTGTTTTTTGCAATTCTAAATAAAATAACATCGCAATGCAGTCAGTGTAAACAAATGGGAAAATGGTATGGGTGATACAATACGCTTGAAAAAATACAGCAACCGGCGACTCTACGACACACGCAACAGCCGCTATGTGACGCTCCAGGATCTTACCGGGATGATCAAGGACGGTCACCAGGTGGAAATCATCGACGCCTCCACCAAGGAAGACGTGACCGCCTTCATCCTGACCCAGGTCATCCTGGAGGAGGCCCGCAAAAAAAATATTCTTCTTCCGGTGCCGGTGCTGCACCTGATCATCCGGCATGGCGATGATGCCTTGAGCGATTTTTTCAACAACTATCTGCAGAAGACGATCCAGAACTACCTCGCCTATAAGAAGGTGTTCGACGATCAGTTCAGCCGGTGGCTCGACGCGGGCACCGACCTGGGAAAGAGGATGCCCAACATCATGGAGGCGCCCGCCGCCATGGAAAACATCATCCAGATGTTCATGCCATCGAGCCAGCCGAAAAAAGAAAGCGAGGATGAGGATCAATGAATACAAACAGCAATTTTTCAAGTTGGATGAGCGATGCCGTTGCCTACGGCATCGATTTCTGGCAGCGCAGCGCCATCTACATGGATATCCTGCGCCAACGCGGCAACAGCTATCTGGAACACAACCGGCAGGGCATGCCGCCGGTGCTGACGTTCGATTACGAGGTCATTCTGGACGGCCGTCATCTCCAACCGGCCACCAACTACCAGCTTGCCCGTATCCAGGACCGCAGAAACGCTGACGCAACGGCGCACGCGGGGACGGAAAAACGCAGACTGAAAAAGGCCCCGCGTGAGAATCCCGCGGGAGCGCGCCCGATCATCATCCTCGACCCCCGTGCGGGGGGAGGCCCGGGCATCGGCGGATTCAAACAGGACTCGCAGATCGGTATGGCGCTCAACCTGGGGCACCCGGTTTACTTTGTTCTGTTTACCCCGGAACCCGTCACCGGGCAAACCCTGGCGGATGTCCAGAAAACCCTGGTGCGCTTCGTCAAGACCGTGTCCGACCGGCATCCGGATGCACGCAAACCGGCGATCATCGGCAACTGTCAGGCCGGGTGGGCCGTTGCCATCCTGGGCGCCCTGGAACCGGATCAGGCGGGCCCCATCATCATGAACGGCGCCCCCCTCTCTTTCTGGGCCGGTGTGGCCGGAAAAAACCCCATGCGCTATCGGGGCGGATGGACCGGCGGCGTCTGGCTGGCCAGCCTGTGGAGCGACCTGGGAAACGGCATGTTCGACGGCGCCAGCCTTCTGGCCGGGTTTGAAGACCTGAACCTTTCCAGGACGCTGTGGGAGAAGCAATATTATCTATGGACACACATCGACACGGAGGAGGAACGCTACCTCGAGTTCGAAAAATGGTGGAACGGTTTTTTTAAACTGACCGGCAAGGAAATTCACTTCATTGTCGACGAATTGTTCATCGGCAACCGGCTTGAAAAAGGGCAGGTTACCATGGACGGCCGCCGTGTCGACCTGCGCAGCATCCGGGGACCGATCTTTGTGTTTGCGTCCCGGGGGGACAACATCACCCCACCCCAGCAGGCCCTGAACTGGATTCCCGCTGTCTGGGGATCGGTGGAAGAGATGCGCCGCGAAAAAAAAGTTATTATCTACATGCTCCACGAGAGCATCGGCCACCTGGGAATCTTCGTGTCCGGACCGGTCTCTAAAAAAGAGCACCGGGAAATGATCAGCAGCATCGATCAGGCCGATCTGCTCGCCCCGGGGCTCTATGAAATGATCATCTCGGAAACGGATGACGGCACGCCGTACGACGTGCGCTTCGAGGCGCGAGATATGGGCGACATCCGAGCTATCGATGACGATGGGGACGACGAGTCGGTCTTTGGCCCCGTGGCCAGGCTTTCCACCCTCAACGACATCCTGTACCGCCTCTTCGTGCGCCCCCTGGTGCAAACCGTGATGAATGAAACCCTGGCCGAAGGCATCCGCCAGCTGCACCCTCTGAGGACATCCAAATACGGCTTTTCCGACCTCAACCCGTGGATGCAGTTCTTTAAAACACCGGCGGAGCATGCCCGCAACAACCGCCGTGCGGCAGTTGACCCGAACCGGTTCGTTGCCATGGAAAAAAAGGCCGCCGCCCATATCACCAGCACCCTCGATTTCTTGCGGGATGCCCGGGACCTGTCCCAGGAGATCTGGTTCCAGTCCGTCTACCACAATCCTTGGCTGCAGGCAGGTTTTAGCTTCACGGGGGACGATGCAGCTGAAAACGGCGGCAGCTGCCGTGCGGAATGGGTGGAGGACCTGGCTGCAGGCGGATTCGCCGAAGCCGTCGTACGCATCATCAGCGCTCTCAGCCAGGCGGCCGGAAGTACCGACCGGCGCGTCCTGGATGCCTTTGGAGACATATTCGACAGGGATGAACGGCTGAGCCGTTTAGGACCGGAAGCGTTGACGGATGCCGTAAAAAAGCAAGCCTGTATCCTGGCCGGAGACACCGAATCCGCCATCGAGGCCCTTACCACCCTGCTGCCGGATCCTGACGACCGCCGGGCGGCTCTGGCCCTTGCCCGCGGCATCTTTCCGGAAGATGAAATCCTCGATCCACAAGTACAGGCACGTCTCGATGCCATCTCCGCAGCGATGGGCATCCCGGAATAGAGCGGCTGCCGGAAAGACAGCCCGAATAGCGTCCATGGCCGCCCCGATATGTTCAAAGCGGAACATATATGTGGCAAATGCTCTAATCCTGATCGCATCCGACTGGAAGCGTGTCTTTGAACATCTCGAAACAGAGGCATATTGCTTCTCTGCCGCGATCTTCCAATGAAATGAAGCGACACCCCATGCCCCGTTTCGTTTTGTTTACGACTCTTGCATGAAATCGTATGATTTCCCTTTCGGTGGGGAGTTTTGTACTGATGGTGATAAGTTGTCCGATGCGCACGTTGTCCGCGTTTTCCGTTTCTATGAAAATACCGCCCAGGCTGATGTCCGTGATGATTTGCTTTCCCATCAGGCCCACAACTGCCGCCTCGCAATGAAATTCGAGCCTCTCGTTTTTTCTTCTGTTATTGACTACCTCTTTTTTCTCACTGCGAATATCAACCATGATCAACATTCCTCGATATCAACGAAACAACCTTTTTCCAAACCCGTCGTTTTGCTCGAACATGGGCAGGGCGATCACAGGAGCGCATTGGGCATGTAGCACACACCGCTATCGGGGCGGTCCAGGCGTCTGGTGACGTAGCATCCCGGCGCGTCTTCCAGATCGTCCGCTGCATCGCCTCCCGGCCACCTTGCCGGAACCCTGCCTCCCGTATAGGGGGCGTTCCACTTGAACCAGTCCAGCCACCAGGATTCCTGGTGAAACTCGGCCCCATCCAGCCATTCCGACGCTTTGTCGGGCAAATCCGCATTGGTCCAGTGGCCGTACTTGTTTTTGGGGGGCGGGTTGACGATGCCGGCCACGTGGCCGGAAGCGCCGAGCACGAAGCGCACATCCCCCTTGTGCAGCCTGGCCCCCTTGTAGGTGCTCTGCCAGAGGGCGATGTGGTCCTCCCGGGTTGAAATGAAGTAAACCGGATTCTCGATGTTGCCGATGTCGATGGGTACACCGTCCAGTTCGATGCCGCCCGGCTTCCTGAGTCGATTGTGAAGATACATGTTGCGCAGGTAAAAGGAGTGCATCTTGGCCGGCATGTTGGTGGAATCCGAATTCCAAAACAGGATGTCAAAAGGGACCGGCGTGGCACCCTTGAGGTAATTATTGATCACGTACGCCCAGACCAGGTCGTTGGCCCGCAGCATGCTGAAACTGTTGGACATGGCGCAGCCGTCCAGATAGCCCCGCTCATCCATCTGCCTTTCGAAGGCCGCCACCTGATCCTCATCCAGAAACACCCCGATGTCGCCGGGGACGGAAAAATCGATCAGGGAAGCCATGTAGGTGCCGGTGTGGATGCGGTCCCCCTCTCCTTTGGCGCTTAGATAGGCGGTCATGCACGCCAGGAGCGTTCCCCCCAGGCAATAGCCGATGGCATTGACCTCCCGCCGGCCGGTCACTCGTTCTACCTCCTTCAATGCCGCCACCGGCCCTTCCAGCAGGTAATTCTCGAACCCCTTCTCCCTTAGCGCCCCGTCCGGGTTGGCCCAGGATATCATGAACGTGGTGTATCCCTGGTCCACCATCCACTTCACCATGGAATTCTGCTGGCGCAAATCGAGGATATAGTATTTATTGATCCAGGGCGGAATAATCACGACCGGGTGTTCGAAGACCTCATCCGTCGTCGGGTTGTACTGAATCAGTTGGATGAGGTCGTTCTGATAGATGACCTTGCCCGGCGTAACGGCCAGATCCTTGCCCACCTCGAAGGCATCCATGTCGGTCATCTGAATCTGAAGTTGGCATGGCCCCCGGTCCAAATCATCCAACAGGTTTTTCAAACCGTTCAGCAGGTTTTCCCCGCGGCTTTCCAGGGTAAGCTGTAGAATTTCGGGGTTGGTCCCCGGGAAATTGGAGGGGGCGATGGCATCCAGATACTGGCCTGTGTAGAATTCCACCTTTTGTCTGGTCTTGTCGTCGAGCCCCTGGATGTCCTGCACCGCACTGCGGATAGCCTTGGAAGTCAGCAGGTAGCTTTCCTTGATGAAGTTGAACATGGGATTGGTGCTCCAGGCTTTGTGGCGAAACCGTTTGTCCGGCTTTTCTTCCTGCTCATCAGCGGGCAGGCCGCCTAAAAGCTGCACGGAACTCTTCTGCACCAGCCCCCAATAGTCTTTCCAATAATTCATCTGGGAATCGAACAGCCTGTTGGGATCTTCCATAAGCTTCATGGTCAATTCCTGAAAGCTTCTACCCACCGCAGCCGCCTCCGCCTGATCGACGGCACCGGACTTTTTCTGCTTCTCCACAAACGACGCTACCAGTTTGCGGCTTTTCGTGTTGACCTCCTCCAGAATGTCTGACAGCTCCTGCATGTCAAAGCCGAACGGATTTGGCAGCGGCGATTTGTTGTCGGCCATGGTCGTTCCCCCTTTCAGGCTACCTGTCTTTTTCCCGTTCCGTCGCTTTCTCGGTGGCGACGATTTTCTCCCCCTGAGCGTGATGTTTAGGCCGGTATTTGGCTATCTTCATCAACTTTTGGGTAATTTTCCCTACCCGCATCGCCTGCTCTTTCAGTTTACCGATTTTATCGTACAGCGGATCATCCTCTGAAATCTTCATGCCAATGATGTCCGTGTACCCGGTTATCGCCATGACCGGCTGGTTCAATTCATGACACACAACACCGGCCATTTCCAGGACACCCTGAAGTTTTTCCCGTTTCAGGCGTTCGCTTTCGGCCCGTTCACGCATCTCTTCGGATTCCATCTCCTTGGTTACGACCGTCAGACATCCTTTGGAAAGAAAAATACCGTCCTCCGCGTATGCTTCGATAACCGCTTCGTCTTTAAGCCAGAATACACTGTCCTCTTCCCGGGCAATCTTGTAAACCGCTTCCACATACTCTGCCCGGGCCCCCTCCTGGCGGATTTCTTCACGCCGATGGTTAAGCGCATGCCCGTCGACCACCTCTTTCTGAATCTGCTCACCGGGTTCCTGGTACTTATAGATGCGGCGGTCGACGACACTGTCGCGAAACACCTCCGGCAGTTCATCACAGGTACAATCCATAATTTCCAGAAAGTTTGCGCTGGCAAATTCATACCACATCATATTCTGTTTATCTTTCCAGGCGGAGAGATATGGAATCGCCGGCGTGCCCAACCGGTCGAAGGAGGTCATCGCTTTCAGGTATGCTGTCAGGTTTTCTTTGAGGGTTCGGCTGTAATTTCCATTCAGAATCTGCCCGCAATAGGCCTCCAATCCATCATGGTAGAGATTGTCCGCTGAATTTGTCATCGTGAATCCCCTTTTCTGGCGCCGCGGACGGGTCCGGGGCCCTTCAAGTATTTTTTCTTTTCATTGGCAGCCTTTTTCTTCCGATAACTATAACCCAACCGGTTCAATTTGCAACACATGAAATATCACCTGCCGAGCTTTTCGGGGGCTGCCATGGGCGCTGTTCGGACTGTTTCTCCGACAACCACTCTAACTAGGGGCGGATAATAATCGTCGGATAGAGCCCCTCCTTTTCCCCATGGGGGTAGGGTTGAATCGTGTTAAAGGAAATGTTCTGATTCTGCTGGGCATGTCCCTTTTTGGAACGGCCGTTGAAAAAAGCGCCGTTGGCCTCGAGGATGTGGTGGATGCGCTCCTGGAAGGCCTTGACAAATTCGGTGCCGCTCCCCTCGAAGATCATATCTCCCATTGAGAAACGGGTATCGACCCTGGCAAATTCCTTCAGGGCGATGCTGTTGCCCTTAAGATCCCTCTCATCGGTAACGAGCCCCCAGACCAGGTGGCCGGGCGGAATCGTCAACGGCCGGCGGATGTCGATGATCGTGTGCGGCATGATGATGCTTTCCTTACCGATTGTCAGCCGCGACCGCGGGCGCCCCCTGAGAAAACTGTTAAATCCCACAAACACATCTTTTTCCAGGTCGGCCTCGATAATTTTGGCGCCATGGGCGGTGATGTCGTTACCTTCCAGCCTCGAGTTGACGATATAGCTCTGCTCCTGGGCATTGACGCCTTTGCCCAGCCAGGCATTCTGAAGATAAGCGCGTTGAGACACCAGCACGTTTTCGCCGATGCGCGTCCTGGGTTTGATAACGGCAAAGCGATCCAGTGATGCGCTGCTGGGGACAGGCACGGAGGGTTCCAGCTTGAGCACATCGAAAACCTTTTGAAAATCCTTTTTGCGGTCTTCTAAAAAGTCGATGAAAATCCCCCCGGGAGTGCTGCCGGCGGTAAAGTGGATGTAGCTGTTCAGGCGCTCCAGAGGATGGCGGTACAGGAAATTGAAGGTATCCGAGCTGCGTACCCACACGGTGCCGGGGTCAATCTTCAGATGACTCACCTCCCCGGCTTGAATGTAGGAGAACGTTCCCACAAGGCAGTCCCGTATGGTGGTAAGATCCGCGGTCGCAAACGGGCCCAGAAAACAACCGTCCGACGGAGAGCCGTGGATATTGGCGTAGTGGGAGGCAATGGTGTCCCGGATAAAAAATTTTTCCAGTGTTTCCGGGTCATGAGAAAAGTTGTGCACGAGTGTTTTGATCAGAAAGCTGTCTTCGATCTCGATCTCTTCATCCTCGTCCACCTGTATCTCAAGATCCTGATACCTGAACACATCCGCCTTTTTCTTCAGCTCATCCCCTCTGATATCGCTTTTATAGAGCAGGGAATTGGTCACGCTGCATTTTCCCAGAAAATAGCTGCCGGACAGATTGCAATGTTTAAACTGCAAATTCAACGCGTGGTAGGGGCTGATGCCGTAAAAAGCGTAAAATTTCGTCATCTGGCTCGGCGGTATGAGCTTTCTGACCAGGGGGCTGACGTCATATCCCAGTTCGCGCAAATTGATGTTGGTGCGCTGGATAATCCGATCCAGCAGTCTCTCGATTGCTTTCATTATATGTCCTTCATCTATTCCGTGTCTTTGACTTCCTGCATGACATGAAATGCGGCCGCAAAAACATCCGACATCCGCAGCACCCCCACAATCTTTTGTTCTCTGGTCACCAGAAGCGACAGATGGCGCCCGGTAATCAACTGATGTACGGCTGTGTGCAGGGACATCTCCTCATTGACATACTCGCCTTCCGAAGGGGTCTGCATAAAGTCCTCAACCTTCAGCTTGGATGCCCTGGTGAAGATATCTCTGGAGGGCGGTCTCTTCTGGTGGTAGCGTTCCTGCTGCAGGGCGATGGATTTTGAACTGAATCCGAATTTGCTGATATCCTTGATGCGTTCGATGGCTTCATCCTGCGGCTCCAGGGATCGCAGAAAATCCAGCTGGCTCAGCTTTCCGACTACCTGCTGCCGGCTGTCCAAAACCAGAACGGCCCGGTGCTTATACTGGGCGTGCTCATAATCCTCCTGGACTTTTTCCAGTGCGCTCACGGCTTCCGCAAGCGTCGATCCTACGGAAACGGTGGCGTATTCCGAAAGCGGAACCATCAGATCCCTCACGGTATACTGCATCATTTTACCTCCCATGCGTCCGACCGGGCGCGGGCACCTTCAACACCTGAACCCGGTTTTTGCTTTCGGCGTATCTTTCATGGCTTTGATCGGCTTTGACATTTTAGCCGAAGGGCTTGATAAACACACCCAAATTGGGGTCAGAGTGATGGGAAACGCCTGTTTTTCATCTGAACAAAACGCCCGGGAAGGCGCACTAAAACCCTACTTCAAGCGATTTTCGGGCCTTGCACGCCCATGGCGGCGCTGCCGCAGATGCCAAGGAAAATGTCATTTCACCACATCGTGCGGCAGCCCATTTATTAAGCGACCCGGTGGGTCGATTACCGCCCACCGGATATTGCCGCATACGCTTTTGCGTTATCACCCGACGATCGGGGCTGTCACCGGCATGCCCATTAACGGCCAGAGAATGAACACGGCAAAACCGGTGACGATCATCAGGAGAATGCTGGCCGGTATACCGTAGAGAAAAAATTCACCTGTGGTAAACTGCCCCGAGTCATAGGCGATGGCATTGGGCGCAGCCCCCACCAGCAGCAGAAAGGGCATGCCGGCCGTCACCAGGGCCGCAAACAGAATCACCTCACCGGCAACCCCCAGGTAGGGCGCGATAACCAGAGCCACCGGCAGGACGATGGCGATGGCCGCCACGTTCATGATGACATTTGTCATGGTCATGACAAAAAAGGCGATGCCCATGACGAAGACAAACCAGTTGGCTTCCTTGAACATGGCCAGCCAGTTGACGGCCATCCATTCGGCCGCCCCGGTCTGCCAGAGGCAGTTGCCGATGCTCATGGCGCCTGCAAACAGCAGGATGATGTTCCAGGGAATCGTTTCCAGATCGTCCAGGTCCATGATGCCGGTGACGAAAAACAAGATGGTCGAGACCAGGATGATGGCCGTTTTGTCGATGGGGGCCAGTGACGGCATAAACTGTTTAGCCGCCATAACGAGAATACAGGCGCCCACGATAATGGCGGCCTTGATTTCGTTGGCGCTCATGGGGCCCAGTTCGGCGTTGAGCTGGCGGGCCTTTTCCCGCAAACCCGGGATGCTGGCCTTTTCGGGTTTAAAAAAAACCATAAAGAACCCCCACAACAGGAAGGTCATGAGCCAGCCGATGGGAAACATATACCAAGTCAGCTGGAAAAAGCTGATCTCCACCCCCATGATGTCCCTAAAAAACTGCAGCGCCACCGCACCGCGGGCCGCGCCCAGCAGGGTGACGATACTTCCTGCACCGGCAACGTAGGCCATGCCGATGAATAGTCCCTTGCCGAACTTGGTCTTCTTGTCGCCCTCCCCGTACAGGGAATAAATAGATAGCATCAACGGATAGATGGTCGCGGCCACGGCCGTATGCGCCATGATGTGCGTCAGGGCCGCGGTCACCACGAAACATCCGAGATAGATCATGCTGGTTCTTTCGCCGACAATATCCAGCATTTTATAGGCCAGACGCCTGGTCAGCCCGGTCTTGGTGAACACCAGGCCTATCATGATGGACGCGAAGATGAACATGACCGAAGGCACCATGAAATCCGTGAAAGCATCCCTGGCCGGGCGGATCAGGAACATGGCCTGCAGCACGCCGATGGCCAGACTGGTCACACCGATGGGCACCACTTCGAACACCCACCAGGTGGCGGCCAGCAGAAATACGGCAATGGCCCCCCTGCCTTCGCGGCTCAGTTCGAAATGCTTTCCCATGGGATCCACAGCATCCGGCCATGGCGGCGAATAGTACGCCAGGAAAAAAAGAGCGAGGCCCAACAATAGAAAGCCTGTTTTTTTCCAGTCCACGCTGCTTTTTCCGGCCCTGTCGGCTAAAGAGTCACTCATTAAACGAATCCTCCCTGCAACACGATAAATTATTGAAGCTTCTCTGCAGCAAGCGTAAAGGGAACGCGCGCGCTATATTGGTTCATCGATGATGGCATGTAACCACAGCTGCTAGACTTGACATTTCTTCATGACCTGAAAAACGGCGGCGAACACATCCGTCAGTCTGAGAACGCCTGAGATGCCCTCCCCTCCGGTTACCAGCAGTGACTGGTGATGCCCTAATACTAACTGGTGAATCGCTTCATCCAGGGTGGCATTTTCGTCGATATACTCGCCTTCCGTCGGCGAATACATGAATTTTTTGACATTTTTCACCGCGGCCTTGCTGCAGATGTCGGTCAGCGGTCTGTCGAACAGCTGGTATTCCGTCAGCAGGGACTTCATGAACCCCTTGGTAAATCCGAAGCGGTGCAGCCTGCTTTGATCCAGCATTTTATCATACTTCGGTTCCAGCGCCTTGAGCACATCCAGTTGGCTCAGTTTTCCGATGACCGCACCGTTCTTGTCGAGCACCATAACCGCCCGATGCCGGTAGCGGGTGTGATCGAAATCCCCCTGAGCCTTTTCCAACTCATTGACCGCCTCCAACAGGGTCGCGTCCTCAGATACTGTTGCGTATTCCGAAAGCGGCACCATCAGATCCTGCACTTTATAATTTTTCATCCTTCCTCCTGCGCCGTTTTACCGGCAAAACAACCCCTGGCATGAATTCGGGCCAGGGATTTACCTTATTTTATACTAAAGAGTGATTTCTATCGTATTTTGAAAACGATTTCAACTTATCTCGGACAATTAAGCAGCCGGTACCGTCAACCAGGGCCGACCGGCCCTGATGTGGCTGTAAACCGCCCTATCCCCCGGATTGCCCCTCCACCTCATACAGGCATTCCTCGATAATATCCAACGCTCTGTCCATCTCTTCCCGGGTAATGACCAGAGCCGGCGTAAGGGTCACGATATTGCCCATGGTCAGTTTGAAGCTCAAGCCGCGTGAAAGGGCGGCATACATCACGGCCTCGGCCTCCTCCACGGCACGCTCGCGGGTTGCCCGGTTCCGGACCAGCTCCATCCCCAGGAACAGGCCGATGCCGCGGACATCTCCGATCAACGGGTGTGCTTCCATCATCCCCCGCAAGCGATCCAGCGCATACGCCCCCAGGTCCCGGGCGTGCGCCGCCAGGTCGTTTTTTTCGATAAAATCGATGGCCGCCAAAGCGGCCGCACATCCCACGGGGCTCTTTTCGTGGGTGTAGTGCCCCAGCGCTCTTTCGGCGGCCACATCCAGCGATCCCCTGGCGATCAGGGCCGCCAGGGGGAAAACCCCTCCGCCCAGGCCCTTGCCGATGACCACCATGTCCGGAACGACACCGAAATTTTCAAAAGTGAACATGCGGCCGGTGCGCCCCAGCGCATGAGGGATTTCATCTAAAATCAGCAGGGCACCGTGCCGGTCGCAGGCCTTGCGGATGCGCTGCCAGTATTCCGGTTTCGGAATGTAAGGTGTGCTGCGAATCGGTTCGGCGATAACGGCGGCGATATCCCCCTCCTTTTCGAGCATGTATTCGACATATCGGGCACAGGTCATGTCGCAGCCACCCCTGTCGCCGCAGCCGAAAACACAGCGGTATTCGTCCGGCGGTGGCGCGTGCTCGGCGCCCGGCAGCAGCGGGCCGATATCCTGCCGGAAGATGGACTCGCCGCCGATGGAAATGGCGTCCAGGCCGGCACCGTGAAAGGCATCCCACATGGAAATGGTCTTGTGACGGCCGGTGGCCATGCGGGCAAGTTTCAGGGCGATCCCGACAGCTTCCGACCCGCCGGGACAAAATAAAACCTTGTCGAGGTCGCCGGGAGCCATCTCCACAAGCTTACGGGCTAGGTCCACGGCCACCCGGTTGGTGTAACGCCGCGTGCAGAAGGGCAGTTCATCCAGCTGCTTTTTCACCGCCTCCAGCACCTGCGGGTTACCGAAACCCGCCTGGTGTACATTGTTGCCGTGAAAATCCATGTAACGCCGCCCCTGAAGGTCTTCGATGTATATGCCCCCGCAGCCCCGCAGGGCGTTGAGACAGGGTGTAGACAGCGCCTGCCTGAGGAAATAGCGCGCATCCTCATCCAGAAGCGCACGGCATTTTGCGTCGATGTGGGCTTTCTGCCAGGCATCCCGGTTTCCTGAAATATTGAGGTCCCCTTCCGAACGCAGCAACTTGGCCATGGATAATCTCCTCCATTCTTTAGAAAACGGTCATCCGCACTACACCCCGACGTTGGGGGTCCTGAGTTCAATTTAGGCAGGTGTAACCCTATGACTTCACCAAAATATGTGTTATATACTGCTTCCCGCTCTTGATCAATACATACGGAACCGGTGCATTCAGGATTGAAAAGAGGGCATGATCTGCCTGTCATTTTCTGTTTTTATTCCGGTTTGCGCCACTCGGAATAGGGGCTGCCATGTCCGCAAAGGATGAGCGACACACCAGACGAAGCGAAAGAGAACAGGGAGACGTCAACACGACCCCCGGCAGGGCAACATACTGGTCACGCAATCTCGACGGTGAATCCCTTGAAATTTTTGAAGAGGACAAAACCTATTTCATGCAGCAGGCGCTGTCCACGCCGGTATTGAATGTGCTGGAACGTGCCGCAGGTGCCTGCATTTTCGATATGCAGGGACGTGCCTATATCGACATGCACGGCAACGGGGTGCACAATGCGGGCTTCAACAACCCTGACGTCATCAGGGCCGTCGTCAGACAGCTTGAAGCGGGCATGACCTTCTGCCCCCGGCGCTACACCAACAGACCGGCCGTTTCCCTGGCAAAAAAGCTGGCCGAAATCACACCGGAGGGTTTGTGCAAATCCCTTTTTTGCCCCGGGGGGTCGGAAGCGATCGAAATGGCCGTCACGCTGGCAAAACAGGTGACGGGTAAATTCAAAACCATCTCTTTCTGGGACTCGTTTCACGGTGCGGGCTATGCTGCGGCCAGTATCGGCGGGGAAGCCCACTTCAAGGCCGGCCAGGGTCCCATGATGCCCGGTGCGCTGCACGTCGAGTTCCCCAATTATTACCGCAACCCGTGGGGATTCGAAAACCCGGATGCCGTCGATGCCGAATGCCTGCGGCAGATCGAACTGGTTCTGGAGAGAGAGCCTGGCGTGGCCGCCATTATTGGTGAGCCCATCTCCGCCGCACCCGTGGTTCCCAGCAGGGCTTACTGGTCCGGCGTTAAACGCCTCTGTGAAACGTACGGTGTGCTCCTGATTTTCGACGAGATCATCGAGGGATTCGGACGCACCGGCAAAATGTTCGCCAGTGAACATTTTGTGACACCCGACATCCTTGTGCTGGGTAAATCCCTCGGAGGCGGCCTGGTCCCTTTTGCCGGAATCGTCACCCGCGCAAAATATGACACGTTCCCCGACCGCTCCATAGGGCACTACACCCATGAAAAAAACGCGCTCTGTTCGGCCGCGGCACTGGCAGAAATCGCCACCATCGAAAAAAACGACCTTTGCGGGCATGCAGCCGATATGGGTGCCTATGCTCTCGAGGTATTGAAAGACATCCGAGGCCGCCACCCCATCATCGGCAATGTCGACGGCAAGGGCCTCCACCTGGGCATCGAACTCGTGAGCGATCCGGTGACCAAGAAACGCGCCGTGGATGCTGCCGAAAGTGTCATGTACCGGTGCATGCAGAAAGGATTGGCCTTCAAAACCATCGAGGGAAATATCATCACGCTGCGCCCGGCACTGGTAATTTCCCGTGAGGAATTGGACCGCGCCCTTTCCATTCTCGAAGAAGCCATCGGGGAGACGGAGCGGGACGGTCTTTAGCCCGGCGTTGCAAAATAGACATCATCCTTGGAATTCACCACTGGAGAAATCATAGAAATAGTGCTATCGGTATGATATTCTCCGTAATGACAAATTGTTATTTATTCCTAAGTTGAGCGTTTTAAATTTTAAGAATGGCCAAAATAAAAACATTTTCAATGGATTAAATCTATTTGAATTCTTAAAATTTGAAACCCTCCGGGATTTCCGGGTTCACCGCACCTGCGGTGTCAAATGTCATCGCGCATAGACCACTATAGCAGGATAACATTTTCCTTGCATCTGCGGCAAACCCGAAAATCGCTCAATTTAGGTTATTGTTTGGCATGTTTTTTGTGCAAGGGTGGGGTTTACCGAACCGGTGGGCCTGGGTGTACCTACCTTGACAAGTGCCACTACTCTTTTATATTATTAAAATAATTATAGACGGTTACATTTTATCTGCCTGGATTTGGCACAATAATTCGCATGTTCTCTAAACGTATTTTAAGTTTTGTGTTCGTCTGGTTGGCCGGGGTGGTGCTGACCGGGCTCTCCGCCGGCGCCTTCAGCCTGAACGTTCGTTTCGAACAGGTCAACGGTCTGGTGGCGAAAGATCGGGTGCTGCTCGACGGCGCCCACATCGGGGACGTCCGTACCGTCGACTATGGTGACACGGCCGTTTTCACGGTCGGTCTTGTAATTAAAAAGGAGTTCGAGGAGTTTTTGACGGAATACAGCCGTTTTGCCATCGTGCCCGACCCCCGTGATGATGACAGGATGGCCGTGGAGGTGATCCAGACCCGCGCAGGCGGCGCTCCGCTGAAAGCGGGGTCCTCGGTCGCCGGGTCACATAAATTCCAGGTGCTCCTGGAAATGATGCAAGATGACACCAAAGATGGCATCGGGTTTCTGAAAAATGAATACCGGCGCTTTTCCGATGATATCCACGCGCTTTCCGAAAGCGAAAAAATCAGGAAACTGAAGGACGAAATGGCCCGGCTGGTCGAGGAGCTGAAAATGGCCGGCAAAGAAACCCGGGAACGCATCACCACCGAAATCATTCCTATGCTGGAAAAAGAGGTCGAAGATCTGCGCAAGGAACTGAAGAAATCGGGCAGGGACCGGGAGATCGAGCCGGTGGAGGAAGAGCTGGACAAAATAAAGCATATATGAGCGCAACAAAACGGCCGTTAATCGATATTGACCCCCTCTTTCACAAAAAAAATCGATCGAATCAGATCCAACGAGGATGACCGCGCATGAAAAAAAAGCAGAACATCATTGAAACCGCGACCAGACTGTTTGCTTCCCAAGGTTTCGACGGGACTACGACACTGCAGATCGCACGGGAAGCCGGTGTCACCGAACCGTTGATATATTACCATTTCGAGGGCAAAAACGATCTTTTCACCCACATCATCGAAAAAGGGTTCAATTTCTATTTCGAGCGCCTGAACTCGCTGGACACGGAAAGCGATACGAACTTTGAAAAGATTGAAAACCTGGTGACCCTCCACTTCAGATTTTTACGGGAAATACCGGACGAAATCTATTTAGCCTTCAGCACATGCCCTGCCAAACTGCAGGACAAATCGCATGTCTGTACGAAGAAACTGAAAACCCAGCGCCAGTGGCTCGAGGACTACCTGACGGACTGCGTCCGCAAAGGCGTCGACAGCGGTGAATTTTACGAGATGCCGGTCAAGGAAACGGTCAGTCTGCTGTACGCCTTGATTGTTGGCATCATCCGCCAGAGGGGGCTGCATCTGAACACCTTGAAGGGCATGTCCGAAACCACGGTTACCTTCTGTCGCCGAAGCCTTGTAAAATGAGATCGTGTTCCACGATGTCGTTAAACGCGACAACGTCGCTATAGAGAAAAACCGGAGCTTCTCTTCTTTGCCATCCCGCCGTCAAAGGAAGATTGTTTCCCATAATCCGGCCTGTAACCAGGGGACTGCAAGACGGTTTTTTTGCCAAGCCGGTATCGAGTCGATGTAAGGCATGAATCCAGACTACTACCAGACGCATCCCCGGGACTATTTTGAAAAAACCTTTTCGGTCGATCCCGCACCGTTTCTCGACCCCTTCCAACAGCACCTTCCCCGGGGAGCGAAGATCCTGGATGTCGGCTGTGGATCGGGAAGGGATCTTTTGTGGCTTAAAAAAAGAGGCTTCGACGTCGTCGGCCTGGAGCGCTCGGCCGGACTGGCCGATCTTGCCCGGCAACACAGCGGGTGCGACGTCCTTATCGGCGACTTCGAGACCTTCGATTTCGCCGCTCTCGACATGGACGCCGTTCTCATGAGCGGCTCTCTGGTGCACCTCCCCCACGCAAAACTGCCCGCCGTTCTGGCCCGCATCCTTTCTGCCTGCGGCCACAATTCCCAAACGCTGCACCGACCCTCTTCGAACATGCAGAAATATGCCTACATCTCCATCAAGGAAGGCCTTGCCACCAAAGGGCTTGCCGATGGCAGGCTGTTTTACCTGTGGGAAAAGAAAACCATGCAGCCCGTGCTCGAAGGGCTGGGTCTGAACATCCTGGAAATTCGCCGCAGCGTATCCGCTTTACGACCCGACGACGTCTGGCTGGCCTTCATTGCCGCCTTTTAAGATCGTGTTGCTTTTTTTCCGTTCCACGGGTAATAAACAGGCGACGATCCGGATGGTCCCCCCTCAACCTGTCACCGCCGAAGGAGCTGATGATGAAAGCAACCCATGAATTGGCCGCATCCGAACTGCGTTACAATTGTAACCCAAGCGTTTTCAAATTCAAAAACACAACGGAAATCGAACCCCTGGATGAAGTGATCGGCCAGGAACGGGCTGTACACGCCATCGATTTCGGGCTCAACATGACCAGCCCGGGCTACAACATCTTCGTGACCGGCATCGAAGGAACAGGGCGCACGACCATCGTCAAGGATATCACCGCTAAACACGCACGGTCGCTTCCCACGCCCTGCGACTGGTGCATGGTCAACAATTTCCATGACGAATACCGTCCCAAGGCAATCGCCGTTCCCAGCGGCAGCGCCGTTCTTTTCAGCAAACAGATGAACCGGCTGATTCACATGCTCAGGGGAAAGCTTCCCAAGGCCTTCGAAAGTGAATCGTTCCGGGAAAAAAGCACGCAAGCCCAGGAAAAATTCCAGATCGAGGAAAAAGCCCTTTTCCAGCAGCTGGACCAATCGGCCAAAGAGAAAAACCTCCTCATCAACAAAACCGCTTCCGGTTTTCAAACCATTCCCGTTCAGGACGGCAAGCCCATGACCCACGAGGCCTTCCAGGCCTTGCCGGAAACGGAACAGGAAAAGTTGAAAGCGGATATGCAGGCCCTTCAGGGTGAAATTGAGACGACACTCCGGGACGTCAACAAAATCCGTCAGTCCATGTCCAGAGCCATGGAAAAACTCATGGAGGAAACCGCCCTTTTCGTTGTAAAGGACCGCATGGCGTATCTCAAGGAGCCCTATGAAAACTGCCCGGATATCCTGACCTACCTCACAGAAGTCCAGGAGGACATCGTCGAAAACGTGGAAGACTTTCTCCCCGGCAAAGAGGGCCCCAACCCGACCGCAGAAGCGCTGTTCCAGGCACCCAAGCCCACTTTTCAGAAATACAAGATCAACGTCATCGCCGACCGGCGCAACGCCAAGGGAGCACCGGTCGTCTTCGAACCCAATCCGACCTACCATAATGTGTTCGGTCAGATCGAAAAAAAGGCCCACATGGGAGGCGTGACCACCGATTTCAGCATGGTAAAAGCAGGCTCCCTCCTGCAGGCCGACGGCGGGTATCTCATCATGGAAATCGAGTCTCTGCTGATGAACCCGCTGGTGTGGGAAGCCTTGAAACGGGCCTTGCAGAACAAAAGGCTCTTCATCGAAGACATCCCTGCGGCCCATGGCTACGCCACCTCTTCGCTGCGCCCGGAGCCGATCCCCCTGGAGGTCAAGGTCATTCTGCTGGGCGGCTACCAGCCTTTTGAAGTGCTGCAGAACTATGATTCAAAATTCAACAAGATTTTCAAGGTCCGGGCGGACTTCGACTACGAAGTGGAAAGAAGCGAAGCCAGCATCCAGCAGTACGCGAAATTCGTGGCCAGGGTCTGTCAAAATGAAACCCTGCTGCCCTTCACACCGGATGGGATAGCTTCCCTGGTGGAATTCGGCCAAAAGTACACCTCCAATAAAAATAAGCTGTCCATTCGCTTCGGCCCCATTGTCGGCATCATCAAGGAAGCCAGCTACTGGGCCGGTAAAGACGACGTGAAAGAAGTCTCGACCGCCCATGTTATCAAGGCCTTCAACGAGCACCGCTTCCGCTACAACCTGTACGAAGAAAAGATACACGAATCTTATCTGGACAAAACCATTCTGATCGATGTCCAAGGCGCTGTAACCGGTCAGGTCAACGCCCTGGCCGTTTACCAGATGGGCGACATATCCTTCGGCCGGCCTTCGCGCATCACCGCCGAAACCTACATGGGTGAAGCAGGCGTCATCAACATCGAGCGCGAAGCCAACATGAGCGGAAAAACCCACGACAAGGGCGTCCTGATTCTGTCAGGCTTTATCGGCCGGACCTTTGCCCAGGACCACCCCTTGAATCTCTCCATCAGTATCACCTTCGAACAGAGCTACAGCGGCATCGACGGCGACAGTGCCTCATCCACGGAACTGTACGCCATTCTGTCCAGCCTCTCGGGCATCCCCATCGATCAGGGCATCGCCGTGACCGGTTCCGTCAATCAGAAGGGCGGCATCCAGGCCATTGGCGGCGTCAATCATAAAATCGAGGGTTTTTTCGACGTGTGCAAGGCCAGGGGACTTACAGGCACACAGGGCGTCATGATCCCCCGGGCCAATGTCAAGAATCTGATGCTGAAAAAAGAGGTGGTCGATGCCGTGGAACGGGGGGAGTTCCACATATACCAGGTGGCCACCATCGCCGAAGGCATTCAGATCCTCACTGGAAAGGAAGCCGGCAAACCGGATGAAAACGGCATCTATCCGGAAGGCACCATCTTCGGCAAGGTGCAGAAAAAGCTGCAGGCTTACATGGAAAAAGAGATCCTGCTTAGGAAACGGATGTGGGGCAAGTAGGAAGGGACCGGCGGCAGGAAAAGGCGGGGCCGGATGCAGGTAAAACAGATCAAACTCACCAGGATGGCCGTTTGCTGCTACCTGGTCGCAGACGGGGCGACCGGGGAGTGCGCCCTCATCGATCCGGCTTTCGATACGGATCGCATCCTGGCAACGGTGGCGAGGGCGCGCTTGAAGGTCACCCGCATCATCAACACCCATTGCCATGCCGACCACACCGCCGGTAATGCCGCCCTGAAAGCGGCCACCGGCGCAGACATCTGCATCCACCCGTCCGACGCAGGCAGGCTGACGTCTGTGATGAACCGTGCCTTTGCCAGGGCTCTCGGTGGAAAGGGCTCCCCCAGGCCGGATCTCCTGCTCCACGACGGCGACGCCATCGCCGTGGGCCGCTTGAGTTTGAAAGTCCTGCACACGCCCGGCCACACGCCCGGGGGAATATGCCTTTATGCAGACAAGCATCTTTTTACCGGCGACACCCTGTTTGTCGGCGGCATCGGACGCACCGACCTTTCCGGTGGCTCCATGGATCAGCTGATCGCATCCATCAGGCAGAAAATATACACCTTGCCGCCCGACACCATTGTATGGCCGGGTCACCATTACGGTTTCCGGCCCAGTTCGACGGTTGAACACGAAAGACGGACAAATCCATACACACGATAACGGAGAACGACTCCAACACTCCAAGAGGTATTTCATGCCCAAAATAGGTATGACGAGCTCGGCCATGATGATGGCCGACTGGTTGGTGGCACTGAAAGTGGCGGCAGCGGAAAAATTCGATGCCTTCGAAATCTGCTGCGTCTTTCCTTCGGCCGACCCGGATCAGATAACGCCGGATGCCCTTGCCGAAGCGCAAAAGGTCGTTCAGAAAAGTGGAATAGAGATCTGTGTGCATGCACCCTTTTTTGAAATCAATATCGCCGCCTTCTCCGGGGGTATTCGGGAGGAATCGATCCGCCTCATTAATAAAGCCGTCGATCTGTGCCATGGCCTCGGCGGCAGGACGCTTGTCGTGCATGCGGGAGATTTCACCTACACCTTCGACGGTGCCACCCGTCTGAATAACCCGGCCCTGGCCATTCAGTGGCAACACAATCTGGAGTCATTGAAGCGCATCAATGACTATGCCCAAAGAAAAGGTGTCGTCGTGTGCCTGGAAAATATCGCCATCAACGCCACCTCCATCGACCGCAACTTCGAAGACCTGCTGGAAATCAGGAAAGCGGTGGGCGCGTCATTGAAATTCACCCTGGACACGGGCCATGCCCGGCTGACCGAAGGGACCGTAAGGGGCATCGACCTGCTGGGAAAACAGATCCGCCACATCCACCTGACCGACAATTTCGGGGAGAAAGACGACCACCTGCCCGTGGGTGAGGGCAACGACGACTTCGGTTCCTATATCGACTTTTTGAGAGGGTTCGAACACATCATCACCCTGGAAGTGGTGGATATCGGCACGGACCCGGATCCCGTGCTCCGCTGCCGCCGGGCCCTGCAGGCGCTTTTCGCCAGTCAGCCGGCACCATAATATTCATCGCCGTTGGAAGAGAAATTTTCCCCCATTACCCGGGCGAAACATTAATGAGAGGGTTAGAAGGCGAAGTAGTGCACCAGCTGTTTGGTCATGCTGACAAGATCTTCGATATAGACGAATTCATCGGCTGCGTGGGCCCGGATGTCTTCGGCACGTTCAACGCCAAAACAGGCGACATCCAGCTTTGCCGGTTTCAAGGCATCGGCAACCATGGCCAAATCGGTCGAAGCACTGATGCCGCCGTATAGAAAATCCGTGTAACCGTAGACGGCGGTGGCGGCGGCTCTCATCTTTTTGGATGCGGGCGACTGCGGGTCGATTTCCACCGGACCGTAACTAAGGCTGAATTCGGTTTTTACGTCGATCAGCTTCGATTTCCGGCGGCCCCGCTCCACGGCTTCCTGTATTTCGGCAACCACATCCTCGAAGCGTTCGTCCACAAGATAACGGCGGTTGATAGTCAAACGACACTCACCGGGCACGATGTTATCTTTGGTTCCCCCCTGCATTACCGTGAGACTGAACATGGGCGTCATCTTGTCATGGAGATAACCCGGTATCGGGAAGGACGGGATGCGCGACAGACGTTTTTGAACCTTCTCTTTTAGTGTCAGGAGTTCCTGTAAAATAGGGACCATCTCTTCGATAGCGTTGACTCCCAGATAATTCATGCCGGAATGACAGCTTTTCCCGTACCCTGCCACCTTCACATCCACGGCCCCGGCCGCACCGACCACCACCACCGGGTCGACAGCACCCAGCTCCAACCACACCAGGTGACTGGAAAAGTAGCCCTCTTCGGCCAGGTAGCGTGAACCCGGATAAACACCGATTTCCTCATCGGTGCAGAGCAGACAATCCAGTTCATAGTGCGGTTCGATCGCCAGGTCATGGAGCACCTTGACCGCACCGAGATAGCAGGCGATGGAGCCCTTCATGTCCACCGTGCCACGGCCGTACAGTTTGCCGTCCCTGACGACGCCGGCAAAGGGGTCAACCGTCCACGGATCATCGACGGGTACGACGTCCATATGCGCGTAGGCCGACGCCTTGGGCTTGCCGTTTTTCAAACTGGCCACGAGATTGCAGCGTTCACCGGAAAGCTCCCTGGAAATCAGGGCGACCTTATCTTTCGGCACCACCACCCGTTGCGTCTCAAAGTTGAACCTTTTGAATTCAGGCTCGACCACGTCGATCAGCTTCGCGTAGTTCTCTCCCGGCGGCACCGATGTGTCGACGGCAATCATCCGTTGCAACACGTCGACGATATAGTCTTCTTCCGCTTCGACCCTGGCAAATGCTTCTGAATAATCCATATGCGGTCCTTTCCCGTAAAAACGTTCAACAGAAATGGCAGGCAGCATAGTGCTCATTGCCCAACGCTTTGAACACGGGCTGTTTCTGCGTGCAGACATCCTTCTTCTTGGGGCAGCGTGTGTGGAAGGCGCACCCGGAAGGCGGATCGAGCGGGCTGGGCACATCCCCCTTCAGCAGGATTCTCTCTTTGTGGGCCTCGGGATCCGGAACCGGAACGGCGGAAAGCAAGGCCTGAGTGTAAGGATGGCAGGGGTTGTGATACATGTCGTAGTCGCTGGCCAGTTCCACGATCTTGCCCAGGTACATGACCGCCACCCGGCTGCTGATGTGTTCGACAACGCTCAGATCATGCGCGATGAAGATGTAAGCAAGCCCCAGCTCTTCCTGCAGCGCCATTAACAGATTGATGACCTGGGCCTGAATCGACACGTCCAGCGCCGATACCGGCTCGTCGCAGACAATGATCTTGGGGTGCAGCGCCAGGGCGCGGGCGATACCGATGCGCTGCCGCTGCCCGCCGCTGTACTGGTGCGGGTAGCGGTTGGACTGCTCCGGCATGAGTCCCACCTTTTCCATCAGATAGGCGACACGCTCTTTCAGCTGCCCGTTAGATAGATCTCCATAGTTTTTCAACGGTTCCGCAATGATCTGCCCCACGGACAGCCGCGGGTTGAGCGACGAGTAGGGATCCTGGAAGATGACCTGTAACCGGGCCCGGACCTGACGAAGCTCTTTTTTGGAAAGCCGCAGAATATCGACGCCTTCGAATTTGACGCTGCCGCCGGTCGGTTCGATCAGACGCAGCAAACTGCGGGCCACAGTCGTTTTCCCGCAGCCGCTTTCACCCACCAGACCCAGGGTCTCGCCTTCTTTCAGGGTAAAGCTCACGCCGTCCACGGCTTTTACAACCCCCCTGGTTTTGGAAAACAATCCTCTCCTGATGGGGAAATGCATCTCCAGATCGTTTATTTCAAGCAGATCCATCGCTTACTTTTCACCCCCCGCCAGCCAGCATCGGACCCGCCTTTGGCCGCCCATGCGCACCATCCCGGGGGCCCGCTCGCGGCATCGCCGCATGGCCAATGGGCAGCGCGGATTGAAACGGCATCCGTCCGGCAGGTTCTGCAGGCTGGGGACGATGCCCTTGATTTCATCCAGCTTTCTGGCTCCCCCCTTGAATTTCTGGCCCAGTTTGGGCACGGACCCCATCAGACCCCGGGTGTAGGGGTGCAGCGGTTCCTTGAAAAGCGCCGTTACCGGGGCCTCTTCCACGATTTGACCGGCATACATGACGATCACCCGGCTGACCGTTTCGGCAATCAGCCCCAGGTCATGGGTAATCAACAGGATGGTCGTGTTCAGTTTCTCCTTGAGACGCAGCATGAGGTCCATGATCTGGGCCTGGATGGTGACATCCAGGGCGGTTGTGGGCTCGTCGGCGATGAGCAGCCGGGGCTGGCAGGACAGCGCCATGGCGATCATGACCCGCTGGCGCATGCCGCCGCTCAGGCTGTGGGGATAGTTCCTGGCCCGCTCCTCCGGAGAAGGGATCTGAACCCGCTCGAGCAACTCCACCGCTTTTTCGCGGCCTTCGTTCCAGGAGAAATTGCGGTGCAGGACGAACACTTCAGCGAGCTGGTCGCCGATCGTCATCACCGGGTTCAGGGAGGTCATGGGTTCCTGAAAAATCATGGAAATGGAATTTCCCCGTATTTTCAAAAGGGCCTCTTCGTCGGCCGCCAGCATGTCCATTCCTGAAAAATGGATGTTGCCTTCGATTTGGGCGGACCGCTTGGGCAAAAGACGCAGGATCGACATGGCTGTCACGCTTTTGCCGCACCCGCTCTCACCCACCAGGCCGACGGTTTCTCCGGCCGCCAGATGGAAATTCACGCCCTCCACGGCCGTTACGACCCCCTCGAACGACTTGAACCGGATCTTCAAATCCCGTATGGAAAGCAGCTGTTCGCTATTCATAGCCCAGCCTCGGATCCAAAGCGTCGCGTAAACCGTCACCCAGCAGATTAAACCCCAACACCGCCAGAAAAATGGCGATCCCGGGAAAGGTAGCCACGTGCGGGGCGGCAAAGATCAGGCTGCGCCCGGAGCCCAGCATGGTGCCCCATTCGGGCGCCGGCGGCTGGACCCCGACCCCCAGAAACCCCAGCCCGGCCGCAAAGATGATGGCCATTCCGAAAAAAAGCGTGGCATTCACGATAATGGGAACCATGACGTTGGGCAGTATGTGGCGGAACAGAATAATGCCGTCCCGGGTCCCCACCGCCCTGGCCGCCTCCACATAAACCTGTTCACGGATGGACAGCACGCACCCCCTGGTAATGCGAATGATATGGGGCAGGCCGGCAATGCCGACCGAAATGATCGTGTTTTTAATCCCGACCCCCAGCACCGACACCAGGGCCAGGGCCAGCAGAAAAGGCGGAAAGGAAAGCAGGACATCCGTTATGCGTTGAATGATGAAATCGACCTTCCCCCCGAAATATCCGGAAACCAACCCAAAGGGAACGCCGAATACAAGCGCCAGGGCAACCGAACCCAAAGAGATGGCCAGAGAGATGCGCCCGCCGAACACGATGCGCGCTAAAATGCTGCGCCCCAGTTCGTCCGTGCCCAGGGGCTGCTCGAACGAGGGGGGCTCCAGCGCATGGCGAATGTCCTGGGCATTGGGGTCCCTGGAATAGAACACCGGCGCCAGTAAAGACGACAGCACAAACAGAAGAATAAGCATGCCGCCGAAACAGGCTGCCCTGTTGCGCAGGAATTTGGATATACCGGTTCGCCAGTGACTGAATTCTTCGTGGCGGTCTTTGCGAATCGGTTCCTTTCTATTCTCTTGATCACTCATAGCGCACCTTTGGGTCGAAATAGGCGTAGGTCAGGTCGACCATCAGGTTGGTCAACACGAAAAGAAGGGCAAATATCAGAATAGCCCCCTGAATGACCGGGTAATCGCGCGCCAAAATGGAACTGATCAACAGGCGGCCGAGCCCGGGCCAGGCAAAAACCGTCTCCGTCAATACGGTGCCTCCCAGCATGCTCCCGAATTGAAGCCCGACGACGGTGATAATGGGGATAAATGCATTTTTGAGCGCGTGCCGGATGATGACCGTTTTTTCCTGCGCGCCTTTCGACCGTGCGGTGGTGATATAGTCCTGGGCCAACACGTCCATCATGGACGAGCGCGTATTGCGGGCAACAGCGGCAATCAAATAGGCCGCCAGGGTGATGGCCGGCAAAATCAAATACACGAATCCCCCGCTGCCGCCCACCGGGAGCAACTTCAGCTTGACCGAAAAGATGATGATCAGCATCAACCCCAGCCAGAAGGCCGGCATGGACATGCCGAAAAGCGCCAGGGCGGTGACCACCATGTCCATGGCTGTGTACGGTTTGACGGCGGCAATGATGCCGGCGGGGATGCCCAACAGACAGGCCAGCAGCGTGGCCGTCACGGCCAGAATGACGGTGTTGAGCAGGCGGGGGGCAATTTCCTGGGTCACCGGGTACTGCGTCCGGGTGGATTTTCCCAAATCGAAGCGGACCAGACGGGATAAAAATTTTGCGTATTGAACATAAACCGGTTCATCCAGCCCCAACTGCTGCCGGATCAACTCGACTTCCTGCTGAGTGGCCAACTCTCCGGCGATCACCTGGGCCGGGTCTCCGGGCAGGGAGCGCAGCAGAAAAAACAGGATCAAGGAGATGCCGAACAGAACCGGAATGGTCGATAGCAAGCGTCTAACGATATAGATAAACATCCCTTGTCAGACCTCCCATCCGAATTTGGTACCTATTTGTTTAAATACTAAAACGGTATATGGTGCAGGTGCACGGTATACGGTATACGACGTGCCCCGTGTTAGGTGTTAAGTGATTCCGTTTTCATTCGTGGATCGTAAAATCTGAGATTTGAAACGTGTGGCGCAAGGCGCAAGGTGATTTCAAAGCATCATGCGTTGAGCGGTCTGCACCTTGAGCCCTGCGCCCTGCGCCGAATTCAGTGAACCGTAAGACATCAGCCCTCTAATGTCTTACCCTCGGCCCCTGGAATCCTTGTACCCCCGGCTCCTTTATTTTTGGTGCTGGGTCATTTGAAGTTGTTAAGCATTTTGATGTTAGATATTATTATTTCCGGTTGAGCCGGGTTGGGTTTATTGCATGGTTGCGTACGTCGGGTATATCCGTTCGTTGGGCCGGATGTCCAGTCCCTGAATGTTGCTCTTGTGGGCAATGGAAAAGGGTTCCACATACAGCCAGATGGCGGCCGCATCGTTCCACAGCATGGTGCCGGCCTGTTTGTACAGGGCCAAGCGCTTGGCCGGGTCCATGATCTGGCGGGCGGCGCCCACCGCCTGGTCGTATTGGGGATTGTGGTAAAAAGTCGTGTTCAGCCCTTTGGGCGGGTGCACGAATGAGCTGAAGTACATCAGCAAATAGGGATCGGCGTCATAATAGGGGAACCCCCATCCGATCAGATACAGCTCGACTTCGGACTGATCCAGGGGCTTGGATGTGATGCCCATATACGTTGGCCAGTCATAGGTGCGCAGTTCGGTTTTCACGCCGATATCCTGCAGGTAGGCCTGAATGGCTTCCGCCACCTGTTTGTCGTAGGTGTAGCGGCCGTTGGGGGTGATCATCTTGACCACGGTGTCCTTCGGGAAATTGGCCTGTTTCAGAAGGGCTTTGGCCTTGTCCGGGTTGTAGTCATACTGCTTCTCCATTCGCGCGTAGCCGAAAATACATGGCGGCAAGGGGCCGTCAAGCGGCTCGGCAACCTTGAAGAGAATTTTGTCCGTGATCGCCTTTTTGTCCACCGCATAGTTGAAGGCCTGGCGCACGAGCTTGTCCTTGGTGGGGCCCTTTTGGGTGTTCATGCCCATGAAGATCATGCGCGTGCTCAGGGGCCGGGTAACGGTAATGTTGGGGTCGGCCTCCAGACTGGGCACATCGGCCGGTGTGGGCGAATAGGCCAGGTCCAGTTGCCCGGCCCGCAGCATGGCCACCCGTGTGGCGGTTTCCGGAATGATCTGAAAAACCAGCTTTTCCACCGCCGGCCGTTTGCCCCAGTACCCCTCGTTGCGCACCAGCACCAGGCGCTCGCCCCGGACCCATTCCGCCAGCTTATAGGGCCCGGAACCCACGGGATGCATATTCAACTCCGTGCCGTCATAAGGCGTCACCGCCTTTTGGGATATAATGCCGGTCACGGACAACAAGTCGGCAAAGGGGGCGAAGGGCGCGTGCAGGTTGTATTGCACCGTGTAGTCATCCACCACCGTGATATCTTTTATCCCGGCATACAGGAAGCGGAACGGCATCCTGACCTTGGGGTCCTTGATCAGTTCCATCTGTCTTTTCAGCGTCTGGGCGTTGAACGGAGCGCCATCGATAAAAGTCACGCCCTTGCGCAGCTTCATCGTCCAGGTCTTGCCGTCCGCAGATACCGACCATTCGGTAGCCAAATTGGGAATGACCTTGCCTTCGGCATTGGTGTCGAAAAGCGAGTCATAGAGCAGTTCGGTGATGTTGGCCGGAATGGCCGTGGTAATTTCAATGGGGTTGATGGTATCCGGATCGATGCCGATGCCGATGCGCAGCATCTTGATCTCCTTGGCGACGGCATTGGCCGCCATTGAGCCGAAGCCGAAAGCCAATACCAATGCCATCAAGACGACGGTGATTTTTCCCTTGTTTATTGATTTCATTATCGCCTACCTCCTTTTTCTACTGGGTATTTAGGTTTCCTCGGCCAAAGGATCGTCGACAAACGGCCAGAAACGATTTGTATCGACACGTTGATAAGGAATCTTTGTTATGTCGCTTTGCAGGGCGCCCTGCCCCCCGGCATAGCGTATTTCCGCCGATATCGGCTCAAAGGCGGCATAGAAATGCTGATTGGATTTGACGACCAGGATTTTCTTGCGGGCGGGGTCGACACCCAGTTCCGAAAAAATAGTGGGGGCCACGGGCTGGGTGCGAAACTGGCTCAAAATGACGTCAATGCCCTTTTCAGGGGAATCGTCCCGTTCGGGGCCGGTTCCCAGGTGAACCTTGACGGCCGCACAGCGCCCCATAGGCATCTGCGACCCCCCCAGTTCCTGCAGCACGTTTTCCGCGAGGCCGATGACCGTTGCGCCGACATCCACCGGTTGACCGGAGGCCGGTCCCAGCTTGCCGCCGATGCGCAGCGGCAAACAGGCTCCTAACCCGGCATCTTCGCACAGGGACACCGCCACGGGGTCCCAGATGGAGGCGATGGCGGCATTTTCGATTTTCCGGGCAAGCATTTCCGCCAGGAAGAAGGTTGAATCCGAAGGCGCGCCCCCGCCGGCGTTGTCCGCCGTGTCGGCAATGGTGACCGGTCCCCGGGGGGCGGCCATGGCCTTGTCCAGACAACCCCCTATGGTGTCCGGCACGGACAGGGCCTCGTTGCGCATGGCGTAAAATTTGCGTCCCATTTTTTCGGCAATCGCTTCCGCCAGGCCCGGATCGTTGTCGGTGACGGCCACCATCTTCGTACCGATAAAGGGGACGTCCGCGTACTGAAAACCATGGGCCAACCAGACGTTGAGCACGCCATCCTGTTTTTCCAGAGCCTCCATTTCCCTGACAAAGCGCTGCATCGGGTCGTGGTTCGTGTGATACGCACCGCCGATGACAGGGAGGGCAAAACTGCGCATCACCGGCCGGACCTTTTTTTCGGCCGCGTCCGCGACAATGTGGAACAGATCCTCCAGCCGCTGGAAAATGTCCGTGTGCGGATATTCCTTGTAACCCACCAGCACCGATGCCTGCTGCAGCATTTGCGCGGACAGATTGGCATGCAGGTCGAGAACGGCACCCACCGGGGTGTCCGGCCCCACAATCTTGCGAATGTGCGCCAGCAGATCCCCTTCGCAGTCATCATAATCTTCTGCCACCATGGCCCCGTGCAGCAGCAGCATGACGCCGTCCAGCGGCATGGCTGCCGTTACATCCGATATCAATTCGTCCCGCAGGGATTCATACACCGGTTTCGGCGTCATGCCGGAGGGCGTGGCATAAGCCAGCAGGCCCCGCACTATTTCCCAGTCCCGCTTTTCGGCAACCGGCTTGAAGGCGTCCGCCGGATTCAGCGCTCCCTCGATGGGGTCGTTGCTGTGAACCAGGAGAAAATCCTTCCATGCGTTCCAGCCGGTGGGAATGGGCGAAAACGTATTGGTTTCCGTCCCCAGGGTCGCGTAGAACATTTTCAGCATGGCAATTCCCCTTATTCATTCGGATACGTATACCAGCCTTCACCGGTCTTCCGGCCAAACTTGCCCTGCGCATATTTTTTAACCAAGCTGGTGTAAGGCAGATCGACCGGGTTTCCCGTGCTCTTAAATTTTTCCGTGGCCATGGTATAGGTCAGGTCGAGACCGACAAGATCGTTTAATCTGAAGGGGCCCATGGGATGGCCAAGACCGTGAACGCAGGCGCTGTCAATATCTTCAATACTGGCAATTCCCATTTCGTGAAGCCAATAGGCTTCGAAGCGTATGACGCGTACGATTCGGTTTATTAGAAACCCTTCGACTTCCTTGTTTAGCATTACCGGTTTTTTCCCTATTTTTTCAATCAATTGATAGGCCACCTCTGCCGTCTCTTCGGATACATGTTCACCTTTCACGACCTCCACCAGTTTCATGACCAAGGCCGGGTTGAAAAAATGCATGTTGCAGACTTTGTCGGGTCTGGACGTGGCATCTGCGATTTTGGAACTGACGATATAGGAACTGTTTGTGGCGAGAATGGCATGTTTCGGCGCCAGTTTGTCCATTTTTGAAAACAGTTTGCGCTTCACGTCCAACATCTCTACGATTGCCTCGATGACAAAATCCGCCGGCACGACCGCTTTTTCGAGATCCTGGGTAACGTGTAGTTTGGCTGCCGCTTTTTGCGCCTCCTTTTCGCTCAATCTGCCCTCATTAACCTGCTTATCCAAATAGCCGGTGAAAAAGGTTTCCGCTTTTTCCAGTACCTTTCGATCCGTATCCATGCACCGGGTTTCATATCCGTGGATAGCCAGCAATGCTGCAATCTGGTGCCCCATGTTTCCCGCACCGATTACCGCAACATTTTTTATCTGTTCTACGTTCATTCGCATCCCCCCTGTACATGCCTTAAAGGTGGTCACTTTCTATTCGAGTCGGCAGTCCGCCATTGCTCAAAGCCGCAACCGTAACCCGTCAATGGTATTCAGCTCGTGCCCCGAAGAAAAATGGTATTCGTTATTGCTTCACCGTCATATTGACATGCCAAAGATTGTCCCCTATTTCAACAAAATCGTTGCACGATGTTGCCTCAACGGTAAGGTTTATTGGAAAGGTCGCAGATGAAACGCCATTCCGGAAAAATACCGTATCAGCCTGGAGATTGCCCACCTGATCGAAGAAATCGCCGGTGATCTTTACACCTTATAACCTAAACCTCAACGTTGCAACTATGGGATAAACTGTTTGACACCGGGTGGGCTGCTCATTATAGGATCCCATCAAAAACCGCCGCCGGAAATCACCTGTTTGCAGCCGTGCGGCAGCGTGATCAGGAAAAAGGTGCTAACCCATGCATGAAAACGAGAAAAAATTCGAAGGCCAGCTGGTACCGACGCTGCGCCAGGGTATCGACATCATCAAAATGGTTCTGTTCAAGGAGTTGAAACCCTATTTGGCAAAACAACACCCGCACATGACGCCGGAAGATATCGCCCAATTGACGGGTGCCGTCATCAACCAGCTGTTCGGCATAGAAAACCTGGAAGCGGCCATCGTCGAATTCATGCGCGAAAACGAAGCCGTCGTGCAAAAAGAGGCGGCCGCGTTCATCGAAAATTTCAACCATCTTCAAATCCCCCTGAACGATGCCCTGCGCATTCAATACCTGTGCGACAGCCACGAGGGGATTAACAGCGAAACCACCCTCAAAAAAGCGCATCATCTGAATATCCTCATCGAGGAACGCGAAGTGCCTATGCCGGGCGCATTCATGGGTCTGGTCCGCTCCTTTGGCGTTGCCTACAACATCCTGGAACCGTTATAGCGCTTGACCTAATAACATCCCGAAACCCTGATCCACTTTGCGCATAATTTTATCTGTTCCCAAGCATACCTATGAGAACCGTTATATTGACATTTAACCCACGCCGTGGGAGTTAGGACACGTCGAACACGCGTTGGAGGAGGCTTTTCATGAAAATTCTGTTTGCAGCACCGGAAAACGCCTGGGGCGGTTTCTTGGACCTGATTCGCGCCGCCGTGCCCGAGCACCGTTTCGAGGCCACAGGGGCGTTCCGCGTCGATACCCTCGAGGGTTGCGACGTGCTGATTCCGACCATGACGCCCATAACCCGCGAACTGCTCGAAAGCCGCGACCGGCTCAAGCTGATCCAGCAGTGCGGCTCCGGCCTCGAACTCGTCGATGTCGCCGCTGCCGCCGAAAACGACATATGGGTGGCCAACGTTCCCACCGACAGTTCGGGCAATGC